>JBDKUJ010000345.1:0-3053 GCA_039679665.1 Rectinema sp.
GCGGATTCGGCGGCAGGGTGTTCGGCGCGGACGGCAAGACCCCGACCCTCAACACCAAGGCCATGAGCGATGCTCTCCAGTTCCTCTATGATCTCAAGTCCACGTACAAGATCATGCCCGCGGAAGCGGATTACAACATCATGGACACACTGTTCAAAGAAGGCAAAGCCGCCATGATCATCAACGGCGACTGGGCTCTCGGCGAATATCAGAAAACCCTCGGCGCCAAGTTCGCCGTCGCGCCCATCCCCATGGTCAAGGCTACCGGCAAATATCCCGCACCCTATACCTCGGGCAAATATTTCATGGTCGCAGACGGTGTGAAGGGCGACAAGCTCACCGCGGTCAAGGGTTTCATCGCCTTCGCCACGAACAACGCAAACCAGCTTGACATGGTCAAGACGCTAAAGCGCCTGCCGGCCCTCAAGGCCGCGCTCGAAGACACTTCCATCGCTTCCGATCCCATCCTGAAGGGCTCTTCCGCCCAGATGGCCGTCGGTACTCCGATGCCCGTCGTGTTCGAGATGCGTGCCATCTGGGACGCGATGAAGCCTGAACTCATCAACGTGCTTTCCGGCAGCAAGACTGCGGTAGCGGCCGCCAAGGACATGCAGGGCGCCGCCGAAGCGGGCATCAAGGCGATGAAGTAAGAGCGGTCGGTCCTCCCTTTTTTCCTGTCCGCTTTTTGCTTCTATGAAAAGGGCGCCGTCGCGAGACGGCGCCCGCTTTCCCATATGGAGGTGCAGATGACCCCGCTGACCGCAGATTTCATGTGGAGCAGTCTTGGAGAGGTCGGGTCCACCATTCTCGCGGTGGCCTCCGCCATCGCGCTGCTCGAACTGGTCCTATGGGTCGTATTCGGGAAAATCCTCAAACACCGGCTCGCTCTTCCCATCATGCTCATCACGCCGGCTGCGGTGGGTATCTGTATCCTTGTCATCTATCCGATGCTCTATGAGCTGAAACTGGCCTTTTCCAACATGAGCCTGTATCGGTTCAAGAATCCGCAATTCGGTCCGCAGTACGGCTGGGCGAATATTGTGCGGATTTTTACCGAACCTGTCCTGAAACAGACCGGTTTCTTCAAGGTTCTGGGGCGCACCGTCGTATGGACTCTTGTCCAGATTTCGTTCCATGTTCTCGGGGGGCTTGCGCTCGCCCTCCTGCTGAACAAAAAAATCCATCTCAAAGGATTGTACAGAACGATTCTTGTGCTCCCCTGGGCGGTTCCACAGATCGTGGCGGTACTGGCCTGGCGCGGTGAATTCAATTTCGAATACGGCTACATCAACGTGCTGCTCGGCAAGATAGGAGTTGGTCCGGTCAACTGGAAAATGGACCCATTCTGGAATTTCGTCGCGGTCAACATTACGAACATATGGCTCGGAATTCCCTTTATGATGGTCACCCTGCTGGGCGGCCTGCAGAGCATCGATTCCACCTACTACGAAGCGGCCGACATAGATGGAGCCAACGCCTGGTACAAGTTCCGCAACGTGACGCTGCCTCTGCTGAAGCCGGTGCTCACGCCCGCGGTGGTGCTGGGACTTATCTGGACTTTCAATAATTTCAACGTACCGTTCTTCATCAACGAGAACGAACTCGAAAGTTCCGACATTCTGGTGACGGCACTGTTCCGCGCCGCCTTCGAATACAACACCTACGGATTCGCCGCCATGTTCGCCTTCGTGATCCTTTTCATACTCCTGGGGATGACGCTCGTGTACATGAAAGTTTCCGATTTCAGGCCTGTGGCGAAGAAAGTCATGATCGCGGCGGAAGAAGCCTAGGAGGATGGGAATGGCAACTGTTTCCAGACAGCCCGGCGGCTTTTTCCGCTGGCTTTTCGGTAAAAGGAAGCAAGGGTCGAGGTTCGGGCACTTCCTGACCCACGTGATCCTGATTTTGGCCTGCATCGTTGCGATCTATCCCGTGTTGCGCATTTTTACGGTGTCGTTGCGGCCGGGCAACCGGCTGCTTTCGACTTCGCTCGCGGTAATCCCGGCCGATGCTTCGTTCGAGAATTATCGCTATGCGCTCTTCGAAAAAGATTTCCTGCGCTGGCTCTGGAACAGCCTCGTGATCACGCTGAGCACGGCACTGATAGGCGTCATGATCGCCGCGGCTTCCGCCTATGCCTTTGCGCGATGGGAATTCAAGGGCAAACGATCGGGCCTCATTTTTCTTTTCATGACGCAGATGATACCCGCGTCCATGCTCATGATTCCGCTGTACATCCTGGCCGTAAAACTGGGTCTGGTGAACACGTGGCGCGGACTGGTCATCGCGTACTCGGTGAGTTCCGTACCGTTCTCGATCTGGATTCTGAAAGGGTACTACGAGACCATCCCGATCGAACTCGAAGAGGCGGCGCTGATAGACGGCACTTCGCGCATGGGCGCGTTTTATCGCATCATCCTGCCGCTGTCCACGCCTTCGCTCGCCATCGCCTTCCTTTTCAATTTCACGCAGGCATGGAACGATTTCCTTCTGGCGCGCGTCATGCTGGCCAAGCCGGAGATGTACACATGGCCGCGGGGACTGCAGGCGATGCAGCAACAGTTCACGACGGAGTGGGGCGCGTTTTCGGCCGCATCCATCATGGTGTCCATTCCTGTCATGATCCTGTTCCTGTTTTCGTCGAAATATCTTATCTCCGGCCTTACGGTGGGGTCGGTGAAGGGGTAATCGTATGAAACGGTCGGCGCCGGGTGCGCTTCTGTTGCTGATGCTTGCGGCGGGCGCAGTGGCAGGCGCACAGGACGCGCCTGCCGCATTTGCGGAGCCGGGGTTTCAGACTTTGACTGCGGCTCCGGCTGCGGGCGACGTTTCGCGCGCCGGAACCGACGATCCCATCTATCTGAATCTCGTGTGGCACCAGCACCAGCCTCTGTATTACAAAGATTCGGAAGGAGTGTACACGCGCCCCTGGGCGAGGGTACATGCGACCAAAGATTATTACGATATGGCGGCGATGATCGCCGACTACCCCGGAGTGAAGGTCAGTTTCAATCTGACGCCGGTTCTCCTCCGCCAGCTGGCCGATTTTGCGT
>JBDKUJ010000346.1:0-3243 GCA_039679665.1 Rectinema sp.
CGAAGCCGAGGCTCTTTTCCGGGACGACGGAAGCGGGCGAAGCGGCCAAAGCGGGCGAAGCGCCGGGACGAATCTTTTCGATGCGGTGTTCCGCGGTGAGGGCGAGGATTCGGTTACTTCCTGGCTGTGCGAACTTCTGGGCGGACGCGCTGTCCGGGAAATTCCGGTGAGCCGCGGATTGCCTGCGGCCGAAACGCTTCCCTCTCCCTGGCTGCTCGGTACGATCCACCCGGAGAAGGGAGGCTCGGCTGTCTGGGAATTGACGCGGGGCTGTCCCTATTCCTGCGCCTATTGCTACGAAGGACGCGGTTCACATGCGGTCAGAAGATTGCCCGATGCGCGGATCGACGCCGAACTCGAACTGTTCGCGCGTTCGGGAACGACGGAAGTTTTTGTCCTCGACCCGACATTCAATCTCGACAGAAAGCGCACCCTACGGCTGCTCGGGCTGTTCGGCGAGAAAGCGCCGGGCATCCGGTGGCAATTCGAGGTCAGAGCCGAGCTTCTGGATAGGGCGCAGGCGGCCGCCTTTGCGCGCCTCGACTGTTTCCTGCAGATAGGCCTGCAGAGTTCGGACCCCGAAGTGCTTTCGAGGGTAGGGCGAGGGATCGACAGGAAAGCTTTCGCGGAAAAGCTTTCGCTCCTCGACCGGGAAGGTGTCGTCTACGGCCTCGACCTCATCTATGGCCTGCCGGGAGACACTCTGGAAGGATTCCGCTTCAGCGTCGACTTCGCCTTGGGTCTCGGACCGAATCATCTCGATATATTCCCGCTCTCACTGCTTCCCGGCACCGAGGTGGCGGACAGGGCCGGTGACTGGGGCATCGACGCCAATCCCGAGCCCCCGTACCTCGTGCGCGGTCAGCCGGGCTTCGGCCCGGAAGACATGCAGGCCGCATCGCGGCTCGCGGAAGCCTGCTCGCTTTTCTATTCGCGAGGCAGGGCCGTGCCCTGGTTCCGCGCCACCCTGGCTCCGCTGAAAATACGCCCTTCCGCTTTCCTCGATGGAGTGCCCGTTCGTCATGATACTGCCGGGCTTGCGCATGCCGCAATCGAATCGATCCAGACAGAGTACCTGGAATCCGCATATCGCGGTCGCGGGCTGGAAAGACTCCTGCCTGCCGTCCTCGACATGGTGCGCTTCAATGGCGCCTGGTCCCGCGCCTTCGCGGAAGGCACGTCGACCACCCTGGAACTTTCATATCCTGCGGAAGCCGTATCGAGCCCGGATATCCTCGATTTGCGCCGATTCGTCGCAGGAACAGCGCCGAAGCACGAAAAAATCCGTGTGGAAGCCTCCGCCGGTGGGCCCGTAGTGCATATCATGAGCGCAAAACGCAAAAAAAACGCATAATTATGCGCAATATCCGCTTGACGGGACAAGCGCGCCCGGGTAAAGTGCCCGTCACCATGAAGCGCGGCACTTTGAACATCATGAATTTCTTCTCCAATAATAACCGGAACTTCGCTGCGGCGAATCCGGAGCCGCGCGCATAGATTTACGTATCGTCAAACCAGGGACCGGTCCTCGATGGACCGGTCCTTTTTTTTATTTCCGGACCGGAGGCGCGTCGCGTTTGACCGGATCGGAGTGAAACCGAAGGAGGAAGATATGGCGGAAAGCGGTTCGATAGGCGCAAGACTCGCGGCCTGGCAGGACGATCTCGATCCCGTGACGCCTCAGGCGGGCTCGATGGGCGAGGGGGACGGGCTGAGCGGGCAAGGCGGGTTGAGCGCAACGGGTGGGCTGAGCGCAACGGGTGGGCTGAGCGCAGCCCTGGAAGAAGAATACCTGTCGCGCTGGAGGAGTCCGGGGCTCGCCGCGGCCGTGCGGATCAGGACATCGCTCGTTTTCGCGCTGCAGGAATTCCTCGTGAAGCGCGGGTTGGCGAATATCGACCGAGTGTCGCTTTCACCCGTCACCGATCCCCTGTGTCACGGCGTCGAGCATGCGCCGGAAATCTCGTACCGGGGCGTTCCTTACCGGACGACGCATTCCATGATCTATTCGAAAATGCTCGCCTGCATGAACCCCGCTCTCGCCGGCGTCTATATCGATTCACCCAACATCCGCCTCGAACTTCCCGAGCCCGCCGGAGTCCAGCGGGGCAAGTATCTCATCGATTTTTCCCAGATGGATATCGAAGTGCGCCGGCGCGAACCGCTTTCGGAGGCCGATTATTTCGGCGAGCCTGAACGGTCTGCGGCGACCCTCGAGGCCGAGCGCGACCGCGCCCTCGATTTTTTCGAAGATATGATCGTCCATGCCGTTTCCGCGATCGCAAGAGACTCGGGCGACGCGCTCTCCGCGCTCGGCGTCTCGCTTGAAGTACCGGTCAAACCCTTTCCCCGCTTTTTCAAGGACGAAGATGCGGAAGGGGAAAAGGGTCTCGAAATGCGTCTGGGGAAGAAAGCGGGAACGCAATTTTTCTGGGTATTGGGATTGCTGCGCGAAAATTACGATCTCGTATACCCGTATCTTCGTGCCGACGGGTCAAAACCGGTCAGAGGCGAGATTCCGTCGCGCAGCGTATACAACTACGACCTCTGCGCCGCATCCCGCATGCTGGACGGAAAATTGGGCGACGCCTTCGAAGTTCTTTCCGGTGGTCTGCGCGAGTGGGTCTATCCGGCGATAGTGGAACGCCTGGTCGACAATGGGATCATCGCAGAAAAACCGCGCTTTACTGCCGGAGGACGGCTCGAGAATATGGAAGCCCTCGCAGGATATGGTCCCTTTCTGGCGGCGGCGCGCAGCCGCGGCAGCAGGGGCGAGTCCTTTTTCCCGCAGACTATCGGCGGAGGCCTGGGCATCGAGCGCACGCTCTATGCGCTTCTCAGGGGACCCGTCGTGGAAAAGATCGAGGACGTTACTTTCTTCGGTAAAAACCCCGACTCGAGCGGCATTTTCCTTTTCTAGCCGCGCCCGGAGTGGCGCGGCTCCTTCTCCGTCCACGCCGGCGTACGGTGCAGGTACATGGCGCAGGCACATGGCTCCGCGCGGCTTCACTCCCAGTCGAGAAGCTTTCGCTGGCCTTGCAGAGCCCGGATTCCGGTTGCGTCCTGGCTCACTTCCAGGGTGCCGCGGTACGTCCCGGCCTTGTCATAGAGCGCGTAATACTCGATCAGGATAAAGCGCTCGCCCATCTGGATCCAGAAACTCGCCTTGTCCCTTTCCTTGTTCCTGAAGGCATGAAGAATGCGGTTTACGGTGTCCACCGATTTTTGCGGGTGACAGTTCTG
>JBDKUJ010000347.1:0-4291 GCA_039679665.1 Rectinema sp.
GCGGATGCGAAAGCATTGCCCGCCCTGTCGGTGGATTTAAGAATATAGGAATAGGTTCCGTCGGAGAGTGCGGCGCCCGATTCTCCGGCGCCGTCCCACGACAGCTCGGCGGGAAGCGCCGAGCCGAAGTCCCAGCGGCGCGCGGTTACGCCCGAAGCGTCACGCAGCTCGCCTGTCCAGGACTCTTCCGCGCTGCCGGATTGCGTGAACACAACGCGCGACTGACGCTCATCGCCGGAAGGATTGAAGGCGGCCCGATCCTGAACCACATTGCCCGAAGGATAGCTGACATCGATCGAGAAATCGGGAGTCTGGGCGGAAGGCGCATAGCCGCTCACGTATTCGAGCGCCACCCTGGCCCTGTACTTGCCTTCGGGAAGCGTCACGCCGCGGGAATCCTTGCCCGCAAAGGTCCATGCATCCTTGAGCCCGGCAAGACCCGAGCCCGAAGCCGACCAGAGTTCCGTGCCGCCCGGGGCCGGCTCGACCCATAGTTTCCACGTCGAAAGTCCGTCCTTCGATTCGGAAGCCAGACTGAGCCCAAGCGAATCGGCCTTGCCGTCGCCGTTGGGACTGAAGGCATCCCGATCTATCGATAGACGAAGCGCCGGTCTGCGGGTATCGATGCGCAACGCCGATGATCTGGCCGACCCTGAATTGCCGGCCTTATCCATCGACCAGAGGAAAGCGGAATACTCGCCGTCGGCCGCCGTCCTGCCCTCTCCGTCCCTTCCGTCCCACAGATATTGGGCGGGCAGCTCGCCGGAGAATTCCACGAGGCGAACAGCCTCGTTGCGGGCATTGCGGATTTCGAGCATCCAGAGGTCTTCTTTCGACCCCTGGAAAGTGAAGGCGAATTGGTCGCGCAGTGAGTCGCCGTCCGGACTGAATACGACATTCGCGTCGGCCAGTCCCACTTCCGCGGAAGGCGGCGTCGAATCCAGGAGGAAGGGTTCACCTATCCTCTGGGGCTTGTAGCCGTTCACGTAGGCAAGCTCGAGTCCCGCTTCGTAGTATCCGTCGGGTAGCACCTTGCCGCCGACATAACCGCCGAAATCGTACGCCGCGGCGGGCGGATTGGCTCCCGTGCCCGATGCGGACCAGACTTCCTTGCGGGCAGAGTCCATGATGAAGAAATTCCAGGATTCCAGGCCGTCGAACGAAGCCACGGAAGTGCCGATTTTCAAAGAATCCTTGATGCCGTCGCCGTTGGGACTCATCGCATAGGACTCGAGGGAAAGCGTAACTTCCGGCCTGCGCGTGTCGACGATCACGTCGCGCACCGATCTCCGGGCTTCATTGCCTGAATCGTCCATGGTGGAAAGGGAAAGCGTATAACTGTCGTCCGCGACTCTCTTGCCGTCGTCGGCGGTACCGTCCCAGGCGAAATCGGGAGGAGCGGAATCGCGGTATTCTTCGCTGCGCACCGTTTTTCCGCCGGAATCCTTTACCTCGAGCTTCCAGAGCTTTTCCGGGGAGCCCGAAAGCCTCAACGCGAGCGCGTCTTTGCTGCCGTCGCCGTCGGGACTGAAAATCAGGGACCCGCCCGGCACGGAGAGGCCGGCCTGCGGCTGGACCGTATCGACCACCACCACCATGCAGTTGATATAGTCGATGTTGTGGTTGCCGTTGTCGTCCCAGGCTTCGATGCTTACGAGATAGGATCCGTCCGGAGCGCGGCGACCCGAATCGTCATTGCCGTCCCACACGAGCACGGACGGCACGGAAAGAGTTTTTCGCGAGTATTTTGCGGCGTCCACAAGGGACTCGAGCCCCGTGAACGCTTCGGGCCTGGCGAGTTCGTCGCCGATGGTCCTGACGACCTTGCCCGCCGAGCGGTCTTCGATCCTGAACACCCAGCCGGTCAGATACCGGTCCTCAGTCACTTTGACCGGTATCTCGAGATTGTCCTTGATCCCGTCGCCATTGGGCGAAATGTACATCGTACCCCTGAAGGGCACGGGAAGCTGCGCCTCGATGAGGGGAGCCGTACGGTCCTTGAGCCCGAATCCAAGCGAAGCGCCGGCGCCCAGAGACCAGAGATCGCCATACAGCGGCGCGGTCGCGACCGAGACACCCAATTCCGCATCCCGGTACTGCGTTCCGAAAATTTTGACCCCGCCGTCGAGCGGTATGGTTCCCGCGATTCCGACGGAGGGAAGAAGACTGCGGCCGGAGCCTGCGATGAGATCACGCAGACCGAGCGTCCAGCCTACCCTGACCGACGCGAAGTCCCGGAACCCCAGACTTGTGGAAATGCCCAAGTCCAGGTCCTGGAATGAGGGCGAACGCAGGTCGAGGGCAAGATCGAGATTCCAGTCGTAGCTGCGAATGAGATAGCCCCTGGCTCCGAGTCCCAGGGTAAAGGCCGAAGGATAGGAAGTCGGCGCTGGAGTGCCGAAGGCGCCCGAAGCGGGCAGCGGCGTCGAATAGCCTTTGCCTATGTCGCTTACGGTCAGCCCCCAGCGGAAATCCTTGAAAGGCCCGAGGTCGCCCGGCAGATGGGTTATGCCGAGATCCATGCCGAGGCCCCAGCCGAAACCGCCTGAGCCGCCCATCGTCACCCCAAGGGCGGCGCCTGCGTACCACTTCGGGAAAAGATCCTTGGCGAAAAACGCGCGCAGCGCTCCATAGGTTCCCAGAGGCATATCGGTCATGCCGGGCGCCTGCGAGAAGAAACGGGCGGAGCCGCCCCACACGCCATAAGCCTGCGGAAGGCTGAACGCGAGGCTTGCCGCCGAGCCCCAGCCCTGCGTTCCCGTACCGTAGTCGGTGATACCCGAGTAGGCCGCCTCGATGCGATTCATCTGGCTGCCCGCCTGGGCTGAAGGATTGAGGTTCGAAGCCCAGGGCGCGTCGCCGCCGGTCACCGTAGGCGTGGACGCGGCGCCCCATGGAGTCGATATCGAAGGTAGGAAGAAGGCGCCTGCCGGAGGATCATACGCGGTGACGGTAGATACGGCCGCGCACAGGGCGATTGCGGCGAAGGACCGTCGGAGACCGGCGGATACGAACATGGGCTTCCCCCCTTGCAGTTGTCGAAAGGTATGCGCATTACCGCGCAAAACGACTCTTCTTATCTTATCGACTTTTTGGCGATAAAACTATTGAGAAATGTCGATGTCCGCCTGCCGGGTAAGCGATACGTTTTCCGTCCACCGGCGCTGCCGCCCGAGGATGATTTGGGAGGAGTGGAGGAGTTACCGGTATGGGTTACTGGTAAATGATCAGACCGGGGCGCGGATCGAGCGCCATCACTTCCTCGGGGGTAAGGAGTGGGTCGTCATAACCGGCGAGCGGAAAGACTGACTTGAAAAACAGCTTGAACCCTTTGACCGGCATATTCTCGGCCTGTGCGTTGAGCCGGTACGAATTGAGTTTGACGGCGGGCGACCCGAAACCGTCGGCAGTATGCACAAGAAGGACCCGGTCGAAATCAGCCCGTACTTCCTGCCTGTTCTTTATCATCTGTTGCTGGAACTGGTGCACCACAAGTATCCGTACGCCGGGGATTCCGTTGTCGCGGATGTAGTTGTCCATCATTCTCTGCGCTTCGTTGAGTTCGGCGGCGGTGATGGAGCCGATCTCCTGCATCGGTTTGAGGGTTCGCCATTCCGGATCGAGGGCGAGATGGACATTCGGGTACTTCAGGAAGGGCAATATCCTTTCCATCGACTCGCGCACCGAGTATTTGCCTATCTGGTGGTCGACGAACACGAGCATGCCCCGGCTCGCGGCATACCGGATGTAGTCTTCGAGGATCGAATCCTTGAGATACCCGATTTCTCCGCCCGGCCAGCAGGTACCATAGATGAGATAATACGCGGGAACGACTCCGTCCCTTCCGTTCGCCCTGTCGAACATTTTGGCGTAGGCATCGAGCAGTGTCGCCAGATCTTCCTTGGAGTATTCACCCAGAATTCCCATGCGCGCCGATGAAGGATGCCCATAGAATGCGACGATAGTGTTTCCGGCGAGGATCGGGATGCGGATGCGCAGGTCGTCGGATCTTCCCGACGGGCCCGATACGGTGGCCGGCAGGGAAAGCACCGCATCCTTGCGGTAAAGGTTGGGAAAAAGCCTGTATGGGGTTTTGTCGGCCGCCGCCAGCGACTGCAGTGAAGCCAGCGCGCTGATAGCGGCAAACACGATGAAGACGCTGCGTATGATCGGGCGATTCCGCCTGAGTGTTGTGTGGTACTGCATGATCGGTACTGTACTATCGGCGTCCTGAATTCGGGGCTTGAGTACTGCGCATCGTATATATGCCCGAAAAGCCGATTCCATCCGG
>JBDKUJ010000348.1:0-4451 GCA_039679665.1 Rectinema sp.
TTGCCGCCGGAATATGCCGATACGACAAGAGCACCCGGACCGATGTCCAGGTGCTCGAGGAATGAAATGACCGAAGCTTCGGGAGATCGGACCGTTACTTCTTCTCCGGTTCCGCGGGAGCGGCAGGAGTCGCGGGCGCGGCGCCCGCGGTGCCCGCAGCCGCTTCTGCGGCGGGTACGGCGGCGACTTCGGGCTCGGCAACCTCTTCAGCGCGTGCGAATTTGACCATGGCCACGACCAGTTCGGGGCTGGACAGCACCTTTACACCGGCCGCGATGGACAGATCGCGCACATGGATAACGCCGTTCACCTGAAGTTCGGTAACGTCGACGTCGATCTTCTCGGGAAGAACGGAAGGATCGCACTCGACTTCGATTTCGTGTGCGGGGTTTTCGAGTACGCCACCCTCCCGGACGCCGGCGGGAATGCCGACGAGGTGGAGATGCACTCTGGCATGCAGCAACTTGCCCTTGACGACTTCGAGAAAATCGATATGGAGAATCTGCTGGGTGACCGCATGGCGCTGGCGTTCTTTGACGAAGGCCTGGACTTTCTTGCCTTCGACATCAAGGTCGATGATGGTGCTTTCGGTGATGCTGGCGAGAGCCTTGAGGAATTCTTTCTCGTCGACAAGGATGGGGCGCGCGGCCTTTCCCGAACCGTACACGACCGCGGGAATCTTGCCCGAGATCCTGTTCTGGCGCAAGCCACCCTTGGTGGTGAGCTCGCGGTTGGATGCGTTGATGACGAAATGTTCCATTTCCATATACTCCTTGCGTTCTTGTCTGTTTCGGACTGGGACGGCAGGATTCGAACCTGCGAATGCCGGAACCAAAATCCGGAGGCTTACCGCTTGCCGACGTCCCACAATATGCGATAGCGCCGGCCTTCGGACGGCGTATTGCTTCAATCGAACACCGGCACTCCTTCGTCACTGTCGGGGGCATTCTCGTACGCCCGAAGAATGCTGTCCTGCAGTTTTGTCCTGAACTCGGGACAGATAGGATGGGCGATATCCTTATATTCGCCGGCCTTTGTCTTCCTGCTCGGCATGGCGATGAAGACACCCGTCTTTCCCTCTATGACTTTCACGTTGTGAACGACGAAGCACTCATCGAAAGTAACGGTCACGTAGGCCTTCAGCTTGCCTTCGGACGGCACTTTCCGGATGCGGATGTCCGTGATTTCCATGCCTGGACGCTCCTTGACCTGATGCTGGTCCTTCGCTCCGGAAGTCTAAACCAGCGCAAGCGGGGACGCAAGCGTCTCAAGTACATGGATATACGGAACCTCCGATTCCCC
The DNA here is from genome assembly GCA_039679665.1 of Rectinema sp. Lineage (GTDB taxonomy): Bacteria > Spirochaetota > Spirochaetia > Treponematales > Rectinemataceae > JBDKUJ01. The sequence goes on from JBDKUJ010000348.1 coordinate 1,303, forward strand.
AAACCCCATAGCCCGAAATCGCGAAGGGAGCTCTCCGGCTGCGGCATGAGCCGCGTCCGGGGATCCGTAAATGCCGAAAAAAGATGAGCCGGAACCGGAGAGCGCGGCAAACGCCGCGCCGCTTCCGGCCAAAGCGGCTCCCATCCGGCCATAGGCGGAATTTTTCGCACCCAGCACATCCTGGAAATCGTTGAAGAATCTCCAGCTTGCGGGATCATTCCGATATTCCGATTCCATTCCGTCGGGTCCGTCGAGCGTCGGGATGAATCCCCGCTCCGGGCGAAAACCGGCCGCTCTGGCTGCATCGAGAACCGCATAGGCTTCAGCCGTGGAACTTCCGAACCGTGGTTCGACGAGCACTATGCCCAAATCCCTGCGGGGCGCTATGCCGCGTATTCTATCGCCCCTTCCGGAAACGATCGCCGCGGCTTCCCCCAGGAAAAACGGAACATCCGAACCGATGCTTGCGCCTATTTTCGCCAGGCGGGAATCCCCGCTCTGCGGGTCGTGCGCATCGCCGAGCCCTGTGCCGAACAGCAGATCCAGGGCTTTCAGCACCGCCGCCGCGTCCGCGGACCCGCCGCCCAAGCCGGCCTTTGCGGGTATTTTCTTGGCGACTTCGATGCGCACTCCCCGGCTGATTCCGGCTGCCGCCAAAAAAGCGGCGGCGGCACGGTATACTGTCGTCGATTCCGGTCTGCAGTCGAATTTGCCTTCGACCGATATGTCGGTATTTTTCAAAGATCTCACGACGATGCGATCGCTGAGACCCACCGTCTGGAATAGGCTTTCGATTCCATGGAAACCATCCGCGTTACGGCCCAGCACACGCAGGTGCAGGTTTATTTTCGCGGATGCGTCGATGCCGATCGAGCCCGTCACAGCGCGGAACTTTACCTCGCCATGGCCTTCCGTGTCAAACCCCGAAAGGACTTGTGCAAAACCCGCTTCCCGATAAACTTCGCCATAAACTTCGCCTTGACTTTGCGATTCTATGTCGATTCGTAGTTGACATATCGGCGGATGCTCTTTAGATTTTCGTTGCCTTGGGTATTGACGTCCGCTTCGGCGCTCTGCATAGTACGCCCGATCGGCGATTTCAGTTGTCCCGGACTACCGAGGGAGGAGTAACAGATGAGCCCCATTTACGGCGAATCCGCGCCGTCAAAAGTCACGGAATTTGAGCTCGTAAGGGTCGCTGGCTTATCGGCAGGAAAATTCGGCTTCGTTCTCCGTTCTCCCGTGCGCTTCGATGAGGGCTTCGACGACGACGAAGACGACGGCTTCGACGACGACGAAGACGAAGAGAGCGACGAGGATTTCGACGACGATTTTGACGATGATTTCGACGATGACGACGACGACTTCGACGATGACGACGATGCGGACGACGATGACGATGAAGAGTTCGATTACGACGATGACGATATGGACTACGAGGACCTGGAAGAGTAAGTTCTCCCCTGTTTCCGCTTTTGAGGCCGCCGCGCGGATTTTTTCCGGCGCCGCCCGAGTGCGGAGCCCTGATCCTGCCTGATCGGCTTCCAGCCCTGACAATGAAAAACGCCCCAAAAGGGGCGTTTTTCATTGTCAGGTCTTGTCCGGAACTACGGGTCCGGGCGATTCGACCCTGGTCGCCTGCGCCTTGAACCACAGTTTTTCGAGATCGTAAAAAGCGCGGGAGTCCGCGCTCATGAGATGTACGATGACATCCCCCAGATCGATAAGAACCCAAGTCTGATCCTGCGCGGAATCGGGTTTGTTGAGCGGCTTGATGCCCTCCTGCGCGCAATGTTCGCCGACGAATCGCGCGAGTCCGTGAAGGTGTACCGAACTCGTCGAGGTCGCCACCACAAAATAATCGGTCCATCCCGAAGCTTCGGCCATGTCCAGAACGACTACATCGCCGCCCGAATGGAGAGCGAGCGTTTCCGCTATGCCGAATGCGAGGGTCTTGCTATTGGGCACAGTACCTCCCGTCGAAATCCTTTCCAAGAATGATGGTGAAATCCGCTACCACGCCTTCGGTCACTTCGGGCGCCTGCGCCGTGTTTTCACATTTGATTACCGCAGCGATATTGGCGAGCGTTTCGGAGTCCCCGTACCGGTCCAGCACCAGGGTTTTTTCCTGGCTGTCCTGTTCGGCGTTGCCTACCGCCACTACTTCATAGCCGAAACTCTGGAAAATCTCTCCCGTTCTGGACGCCAACCCTTTGTTGGCGGTGCCGTTCAGTATCTCGACCGTAAAAATCTTGTTGCCGGCCGGGCCCTGCGAAGAACTGGCGAGCGCATTCAGCGTCTGCTTTACGATATCGCGCACGAGCTCGCCGTCATAATGGGGAAACAGGAGCGTCTGGTTGTCCACCGTGCGATAATTGCCTGTGATCCTTTGCAGAATGAGCCTGTCCGCGTCCAGGTTCGAAAGTTCGGAGAGCAGACGGATTCTCGCTTCCTCGCTCAGATTGCTCTTCATGGTTTTTGAAAAGGACGGAAATACGTCCTTGCGCCGCAGAGTGGCGCCTTTTTCCGCCATTCGTTTCACGAGCGACTGGAACAGCTTATGGCGCCTCGCCACGACATCGCTGTCGTTTTCTCCGTCTTCCCTGTAACGGGCGTACTGGAGCACCTTGTCTCCGTCCAGAACGACGGCGCCGCCCGGAAGCCTGACCGGATTTTCGCCCTCCTGAAGCACCATGGCGGGGATGAAAAGTTCAAGGCCGTCCATGATGTCCACGGCGTGAACGAGCCCCTTTTCATCCAGTACGATCCAGCCGTCGATGGAAGTGTCCAGAAAGGCGGACAGCTCTTCGACATAGGCAACCGGTTTGCCCGGGGCATAGACCGCATCGATCCGGTCCATGCGCTTGAGCCTCTGCAGGATCACCCCCGTTTCACCCGGAACATCCAGAAGCGCTCCGCGGCCGCCCGACGGGTAGAACATGAAAACCTGCGTCGATACTGGTTTCCCGCCCATTTCGACGATCACGGCGATGTTCATTATCCTGTCTTCCTTCATGGCGCGCCCCACTTCGTCGGCGCGCAGGGAAAGCACCGCGAAGCCCACGGTGCCTCCGAAAAGGAGCACGATCACAAGGAGGAGGATTATGCTTTTATCGAACGCTATCGGTTTCATTCTTGTCGGGTTTCCG
>JBDKUJ010000349.1:0-4063 GCA_039679665.1 Rectinema sp.
CTGGGGGCTTTTGCAGGAAGAAAGGTGGCCGAGCAGGTTGGGATAGAAAGTCTCGATAAAATTGATCCATCCGGGCGAGCAGGAGGTGATCATCGGGAGGACACCGCCGTTCTTGAGTCGGCCCAAAAGTTCGGTCCCCTCTTCCATGATAGTGAGGTCGGCGGCGAACTGCGTGTCGAATACGCGGGAAAAGCCCAGGCGTCTGAGCGCGGCCACCATTTTTCCCGTCACGAGACTGCCGGGAGGCATGCCGAGCGCTTCTCCCAGAGAAGCGCGAATCGCGGGCGCGGTTTGCACCGTTACGGTCAGAGCAGGGTCGGCCAGGGCGCCGAACACTTCGTCGGTCTGGTCGCGTTCCGAAATCGCGGCAGTCGGACAGACCACCGAACATTGGCCGCATTGCACGCAGGGGCTCGAGCCCAAGCCTCTGTCCATGAAGGCGGCGACTCTTGTGCGCGATCCTCGTCCCGCGAAGGCGATGGCATGCACGCCCTGGGTTTCGGCGCAGACTGCGACGCAGCGGCCGCAGAGAATGCATTTGGAGTCGTCCCTGACCAGCCCTTCGGTGGAATGATCGGGCGCGGGTACTTTTCTGGTGGCCGGGAAGCGCTTTGAATCGGCGCCGAGCGTTTCGGCCAGTTGGCGCAATTCGCAGGTTCCCGACCGGATGCAGGAAAGGCAGTCGGCGGGGTGGTTGGCGAGAAGAAGCTCGATGGCGGTTTTTCTGGCCGCGAGCACGCGGGGGCTCGAACTGCGCAGTTTCATGCCCGCCGTCGGCTTTTGCACGCAGGCGCGCAAAAGGGATTTCGCTCCTTCGACCTCCACCACGCAGACGCCGCAGGATGCGTTGGCGGATACATCCTTGAGCCAGCAGAGTGTTGGAATTTTGGCGCCCGCGAGTGCGCAGGCGGCTATCAGATTCTCTTCGGGATCGGCATCGATTTCGTGGCCGTCCACAGTGATCCGTACGGTATTGGCATCCATGGTCGACCTCCTTTTACGCTTTCGCCGCAGCGCCTTCCGGCTTGCGGCAGCGTTCGCGCACGTCACAGCGCAGGCAGCGTTCGGCTTCGATGCGCGCCTGTTCGCCCGTATAGCCGAGCGAGATTTCCATGAAATTGTTGCGTCGGGCGTCGGACGGTATCAGTCGCGCCTTGGTCATCTTGGCCTTTGCGGGCTTTAGAGGAACCGTCATGCCATATTCGTAGGAGCGGAACAGCGAAGAAAAACGCTTGGCGCCCATGAGTGCTTCGTCGATGGCTTCCGAAGCCGTTTTTGCCTGCCCCATGGCTTCCGCCGCGGTAGCGGGTCCTGTGACCGCGTCTCCCGCCGCGTACACTTTCGGATTCGAGCTACGCAGGGTGAAGGCGTCGGCCTTGATGCGACCGTCCTTTTCGGTTTTGACGCCGAGCGCCTCCAGTCCGAGCGGAGCCACACGTTCGCCCACCGCGACAATGAGTGTGTCGAACGGAATTTCATATGTTTCGCCGGTAGCTTCGGGCATCGGCCTGCCCGAAGCGTCGACGGGGCCCGCTTTCATGCGCATGACGCGAAGGGCTTTGGCGAGGGAATCGGGATCTTCGTCCTCGCCGATGATCTCTACGGGCTGGGACATGCAGAGAACGACTACGCCTTCTTCAAGGGCGCCGTTCAGTTCCTCGATGTTGGCGGGCATGTCGGGGCGCGCGCGGCGATACACGACGGTGACGCGGGCGCCGAGCCGCAGGGCGGATCTGGCCGCATCGATCGCGGAGTTTCCTCCGCCCACGACGACGACATCGGTCCCGATTTTCGGTTTCGCGCCCGTATTCAGCGATTCCAGGAAGGCGCCTGCGGCCAGTACGCCGGGGCGGGATTCGCCCGGTATGCCGAGCGTCATCTCTTTCATCGCGCCGGCGCATACGAGGACGAGGTCCGTGGAATCGGCGAGGCGCTGCCAGGGCAGGTCGGTTCCGACTTTCGTGTTGAACACGAATCGGACGCCCAACTTGCGGATAAAAGCCGATTCCTTGCGCAGTACGTCCTTCGGCAGGCGGTACGCCGGAATGCCCCAGCGCGGCACACCTCCGGCTTCCGAGGCGGCGTCGTATACCGTGACGTCGTGGCCGAGACGCACAAGCCAGAAGGCCGCGGCCAGGCCGGCGGGGCCCGCACCCACGATTGCGATGCGTTTCCCGGTCGGAGGCAGTTTTTCCCTGATAAGCTTGTTGTAGATGGTCCTTTCGCGTCCCATTTTGTAGATGGTGTCCGCGAGATAGCGGTGGATTTCTCCCTGCGATACGGGCTCGTCGAGCATGTCGCGCCGACAGCGCATCCGGCAGTGGAAATGGCAGATCCGCCCCAGCGTGCCCGGCAGCGGGTTTTCGCGCAGGGTCAGCTCGAACGCTTCCTCGATCCTGTTTTCCTTGAGGAGCTGAAGGTAACCGGGAATGTTCATGTGCAGGGGGCAGGAGGATTCGCACAGGGCGAGGAAAAGGTCTTCGCAGACGCCCGCGGAGCAGCGCTTGGCCCTGATGTGCTGGACGTATTCGTCCCTGAAGTAACGCAACGTGGTCAGGACAGGGTTGGCGGCGGTCTGTCCGAGACCGCAGAGCGCCGAATCCTTCACCGTCAGCGCGAGGGCTTCGAGCGTGTCGAGGTCCTTCTCTTCGGCGACGCCGGAGGATACGTCGTTCAGGATGCGCAGCATCTGCGAGAGTCCCTCGCGGCAGGGCGTGCATTTGCCGCAGGATTCGCCCGCGGTAAAGCCGACGAAGTACTTGGCCACGTCGACCATGCAGTTGTCCTGGTCCATGACGACCATGCCGCCCGAGCCCATGATGGCGCCGATTTCGGCCAGTCGCTCGTAGTCGATCGGGGTCTTGAACAGGGAAGCGGGAACACAGCCGCCCGACGGGCCGCCCGACTGGACGGCTTTGATTTTCTTTCGCGGTCCCATGCCTTCGCACATGCCATACACGACGTTTTCAAGGGGAGTGCCGAGCGGCAGTTCGACGAGGCCCGTGTTGCGGACTTTTCCGACAAACGAAAAAACCTTGGTGCCCGTGCTCGTTTTGGTGCCGAAACCGGAGAACCATTCTCCGCCGCGGGCCACGATGACAGGAACATTGCACCAAGTTTCGACGTTATTGATGGTAGTGGGTCTGCCGTTAAGACCTTTCTGGGCAGGGAAGGGCGGCCGGGGTGCGGCCCTTCCCGATTTGCCTTCGACCGACGCGATCAGCGCAGTTTCTTCGCCGCAGACGAATGCGCCCGCGCCCGTCACGATGCGAAGATCGAAGGAGAAGCCTGTACCGAGTATGTCGTTGCCCAAAAGGCCCGCCGTACGCGCTTCCACGATGGCTTTGGAAAGGCGTTCGACCGCGAGGGGATATTCGGCGCGGACATATACGACACCCTTACCCGCACCCATGGCATACGCGCCGATGGTCATACCCTCGAGGAGCATGTATGGATCGGATTCTATCTCGTTGCGGTTCATGTAAGCGCCGGGATCGCCTTCGTCGGCATTGCAGATGGCATATGCGTCGCCCGGCGATGCCAGGGCGTTGTCGCGCATGATCCGCCACTTGCGCCAGGTGGGGAAACCGGCGCCTCCGCGCCCCCGCAACCCCGATTTCTTCACTTCTTCGATGACGGAGTCGGGCGTCATGGTGGTGAGGGCTTTCATGAGCCCCGAATAGCCGCCCGCCCCCAGATATTCCGCGATGGATTCGGGATCGATCATTCCGCATTCGCGCATTACGATCTTTTCCTGGCCGCGGAAGAAGGGCAATTCTTTCCAGGTCGGCAGGAAACCGAAATCGTGACCGAATTCCACCGAGGATGTCCGGAAGTCCCAGGCTTCGATCTTGGCCTCCGCCTGGCGGGCGATTTTCGCGAAGGCTTCGTCGTCGACGAGGCCCTGGACCAGGGATGCCGCCCTGGCGGGTTTGACGTCCGTGAACAGCAATAGCGGTTTGCCGGGGCGATACGCCATGACAAGAGGTTCCGCGGCACAGAATCCGAAGCAGCCGACTCTGCGGACGCGCGGGGCGACCTTGCCGTCGTTCACCTGAGTGAT
>JBDKUJ010000350.1:0-2330 GCA_039679665.1 Rectinema sp.
TTCGCCATGTCGTCCGCCGTTCCGGCTATTTTCAGCGCGGCCGGATGCCCCGGCCAGAAACGTTCCAGAAAGGCGTCATGCGAGCATTCCTCCGGATCTTCTTCGGTCTGGAGAATTTCGGAAAGGATCACGTCCCTTTCGCGCTCGAATTCGTCGGCCGGAAGGGTCGAGCCGAAGGCCATGTCCGCGAGGACATCGAGGGCCAGGCGCCAATCCTGGGCGGGCACCGTGCAATGTATGCATACGCAATCGCGCTCGGTGAAGGCATTGATATAGCCTCCGGTGCGCTCGACGACGCGCGAAAGTTCGAAGGCGTCCCGCCGCGCCGTGCCTTTGAAGAACATGTGTTCGAGAAAATGCGAAAAGCCCCGCTCGTGCGGGGCTTCATGCCGCGAACCCCTGGGAAACCAGAGGCCCGCGGCGAATCCGGGGCTCTCCCGCCCGGGCTCCGCCAGAAAAACGGGGCCCGAAGGCAGGAGTATGGGTGCTATCACGTCAGCCCCTCCGGGGTGGTTCCCTCCGGTCATCATAGCGGCGGGGACCCCGATCACTGGAGCCGGGGTGATCGGAATGGCCGCCACGGTCGCCGCCGTAAGGCCTGCGTTCCCTGTCGCCACCCCTGTCACCTCCCCTGTCGAAAGAAGGACGCGGACGATCATCATCGCTGCGTTCCGCGACAACCACGTTGCCGTTCTCGTCGAGGGCGTCCTCGTGGGCGAGGTTGAGCCTGCCCATGCGATCGATCTCGAGAAGCTTCACGCGAACCTTGTCGCCCTCGTGGAGGACATCGGTAACGCGTTCGACTCTGCCCTTGGCGAGCCGGGAAATGTGGCAAAGGCCTTCCTTGCCGGGGAGGATTTCGATGAAGGCGCCGAAATCCATGATGCGCTTGACGGTGCCTTCGTAAATTCTGCCGACTTCGGGGTCCTGGACGATGCCCATGACGGCATCCTTGGCATCGTAGGCGGCCTTCTGGTTCTTGCCGTAGATCGACACGGAACCGTCGTCGTCGACGTTGATCTTGACCTCGAACTGCTCGCAGAGGGCTTTGATGTTCTTTCCGGCCGGGCCGATGATGGCGCCGATCTTCTCGACGTCGATCTTGAAGCTGACGACTTTGGGAGCGTATTCGGAGATTTCCTCCGCAGGCGTCGCTATCGTGGTTTCCATGATCGAAAGAATGTGCAGCCTTCCGCGGCGGGCCTGGTCGAGAGCCTTCGTGAGGATCTCGGTGGACACGCTGTCGATCTTGATGTCCATCTGGAAGCCGGTGATGCCGTCTTTCGTGCCCGCCACCTTGAAGTCCATGTCACCGAGATGATCCTCGTCGCCGAGGATGTCGGAGAGTACGGCAAAGCGCGAAGAATCGGATATGAGACCCATGGCGATGCCGGCCACAGGCTTGCGGAGGGGAACGCCGGCCTGCATCAGGGAGAGCGTCGAGGCGCAGACGGTAGCCATGGAGGAGGAGCCGTTGGACTCGAGCACTTCCGAAACTACGCGCACCGTGTAGGGAAATTTATCTTTCGGGGGAAGCACCGCTTCGACCGCCCGCTTGGCAAGGTGTCCGTGACCGATTTCGCGGCGTCCGGTACCCAGTCTGCCCACTTCTCCGACCGAGAAGGGAGGGAAGTTGTAGTGCAGCATGAAGCTCTCGCGCCTGTCGCCCTCGATGTCGTCGAAAATCTGTTCGTCGAGGATGGTTCCGAGCGTAGTGACGGCCAGGGCCTGGGTTTCGCCGCGCGTAAAGAGGGCGGAACCGTGAGTCCTCGGCAGAACACCGATTTCGCAGGTGATGGGCCTGATGTCTTCGAGCCCGCGTCCATCGACGCGTACGCCCTGGTCCAGGATGCCCGCACGCAGGATCTCGTACTGCAGTTCTTCCATCAGGGCGGCGAAAAGTTTTTTCTGCACTTCATCCGTGAGGACGGCGGCGAATTTCCCTTCGGTTTCCTTGATGGCGGCGGCCACCGCGGCATAGCGTTCGTGCTTTACCTTGGTGAAAAGAGCCTTGGAAAGGAGGCCGTGCGCGAAACCGCGGATTTCGGCGGCGCTGTTCAGTTCGGCCTTGAGGGGAGCGAGCGCCCTTTTGGGCTTGCCCGCGACTTTCCCGAGTTCGACGATCGTCGAGCAGATTTCGGAGATCGGCGTCTTGGCGCGCTCGATGGCTTCGATCATCTCCGACTCGCTCACTTCGTCGGAGCCGCCTTCGACCATGGTGATGCCCTTGGCGGTGCCGGCGACCACGATTTCGAGCTTGGCTTTCTTTATCTGCTCGTAAGTGGGATTGACGACATACTCGCCGTCAATCAGACATACGCGGACGCAGG
>JBDKUJ010000351.1:0-2899 GCA_039679665.1 Rectinema sp.
CGCCGTAGTTGGGAATGAGGCTGTAGAAGAGATTGAGAAGGAACTTGAGGCCGATTTCGAGCCAGCCGAGTATGTTGGATCGCTCGACCGCGTCCTCGAGCCGCAGGCCGGAGCGCCCGAAGGCGTTCTTGTCGGCGTATTCGTACCTGGAAAGCTGCGCGGTGGTCTTGGGACCGAAATAGAAATAATACGTATCGGTCTGACGGCTCGCCTTGATCGTCGGCCGGATGAGCGCCATGGTGTTGGTCTGCTTGATCGCAGGATCGCTGCCGGTCAGGAACCTGTAGGTCGCGAAAGGCGCTTCGGGCACCGCGATGAAGGCAAAATACTTGCCCGCGATCGCCGCCCAGGAAGGCTGTTCCTTGGGCACGAGGGGCGTTCCCGCCTTGGGCGATTCGATTTTCCTCTTGCCGCCCACCTCGGTGATGTATTTGCGGGAGTCCGCATTCTTGGGCAGCTGGTCGAACCTCGGCCCGATCTGCGGCCCCATCGTGAGGGTATACGCATAGCCGCCCTGATCGAGGGGCAGGTATTCGTTGCGGGAATTTTCGAGGGTGACCGCCAGGCCGAACATGTATTCGCCCTCGCGGAAGGTGAACGCCTTCCTGTAGGTGAAGGGCACCGGCTCCGCGGAACCGGCTACGGTCGCATAATAGGTGCGGCTGAACTCGATGGTTTTATGATCGCCGCCGAGCCACTGGACCGACATGAAATCCTTCACGGGCGCGGCATCGGGTCCGCCGAAGGCCAGCGAGAGGCCCTGGCTTCCCGCGGAACCGGGAACGATCAGGTCGACGAAACCACTTTTGTCTTTGTGGTTTTTGAGCCTGAGCGAGACGAGGTCGCCTCCGGCGTTGGTGAAGGTCGCTTCCAGGAGGTCGGTCTGGACCGTGTAGCGCTGCTCCGCGAGAGGAGCCGCGACCACGGCGCTGGCCGCGCCGGCAGGAGTCCCGGCCGCCACGGGCGAAGCCGGGGTCTGGACGACGGGCGCTTTAGCGTTCGGGTCGGCCGAAACGAGGCTCGTTCCGGCGCCCGGCACGACGCCGGGCGTCGTGGTTGAAGCCGCAGGGGCGGCTTGCGTCGTCTGGGTCGTGGCGGGCGGGAAAATAGCGTTCTGGATCATGAATCCTACGCCGACCACCAAGGTTGAGAGCACCACCGCGATGATGGTGTTCCTGTTTTCTTCTTTTGAACCGGATCCGGAGTTGAATAAGCTCATGGTACTGGGTCAAAGCCTCCCGGGTGGAATGGATGACATTTCAATATCCGTCTTGCCGCGAGCAGAATGCCCTTGAACGGGCCGTATTTGGATACGGCCTCGTAGGCGTAGGCGGAACAGGTGGGAACGAATCTGCAGGACGGGGGAAAGAGCGGCGAGATAAGCAGCTGATACAGCTTTATGAGGATGAGAAACGGAAAGGAAAGCAGCCTTTTGACCGCGTTCATGTTCGCATTCATGCACGCATCCCTGCCAGGATTCCAGCCTTGCGGAGGAGCTGAGCCATCCTCGAACGGTATTCGGGAAGTCCGGCTTCGTCGGGGAACATGACGAACGCGACATCGTAGCCCGGTTTGATCCGGCTTTTGTCGAGCCTCCAGGCTTCCCTGGCCAGCCGTTTCGCCCTGTTCCTCTGCACCGATCCTGCGAAGGACCGGACGGGAACGAAAACCGCCCGGCTATTCTCCAGGGAGTTTTGCGCTATATGAATGCGCATCCCCTTGCAGGAATACCGGGCTCCGGACCGGAAAACCCGGTCTATCTCGGGTTTCGACCGAACGCGATCCGCTTTCGGAAACCCTTGTCCGTTTTTGTCCATGCTCCCCGTCCGGGGATGGGCTTCAGTATTTCTTGTTCTCGTCGGCGACGGTCAATTTGCTCCGTCCCTTGGCCCGGCGCCTTTTGAGGACGAGGCGTCCACCCTTGGTGCTCATGCGGGCACGAAAGCCGAATTTGCGGTTCCTGCGGGTCCTGGAGGGTTGATAGGTGCGCTTCATGGCGACAGTCTCCTTGGTATATGCGCCAGAGCCTCATGGCTCCGGCCGATATTCATGGTTTTGGACTCTCCGGAGACCGGTCAGGCTCCCGGAGCGTACAGGGGTGGGAGTATACAACCCGCCCTGCCCTTGGTCAATGGCGCGCAGGGCCTGCGCCCGCCGCGGCGAGGCGGCCTGCATCCTGTCCCGGAGACTCCGCGTTTTTTTCATTCATCGATCGGTATCCCCCAGCGCAGCGCAAGGTCGCGCACGTTGAGCAGGCTCATAACGGGCACGCCTTCCTCCATCATCATGGCCATGACGCCCCTTTCTTTTGAAAGATCGAAAGGATAGGGCGGCAGAAAACCGCTTGAAAGCTCGATCACGGCGTCTGAAGTGCCGAGACTCGCGTCGGCGCCGCCGATATTCGCGTACAGCGCCATGCGCTTCCCCTTCGCCGCTTCACGATAGAGGGACATTCGCTTTCCCACCGCATCGGCAAGGCTCGCAGGCTCGATAAAGCCGGCGCCCAGCGCTTTGGCCGACCTGCGGGCGATTTCAGCCGCAAGACTCCTCGCTTCCGGCTCCAGGTCGGCTGCGGTATCTTCCGCTCCGCCCGCCGCGACACCTACGGATACAGGCTCCAGATACCCCCCTTGCGACAGGAGGACTTCCATCTCGGGCCAGGTGAAACCACTCTGGTTCGCGCCATAGGTCGAGGCGGTCACCGAGGACACGACCGCGAGTCGCAGGCCCAGGCTCCGGCAGGCCAGGGAAAAGGCGAGGTTCAGTCCCGGGAAAGAGCCCGAAAAACTCGCCGCGACAAAATCGCCCTCGCGCAAGCCGGCACCCCAGAGTTTTTCGACCAGAACGGCCGCCCACCGCGGGTCCTCGGCGGTCCGTTTCGCGGAATGGCTTCCGAGAG
>JBDKUJ010000352.1:0-4841 GCA_039679665.1 Rectinema sp.
CTGGACCTCATATCAGGCAAGATCGAACCGGCATCGGGAACCGTGGATCGCGGGGAAACCGCGCGCATTTCCATTTTCGAGCAGACCGCCGATTCGATCGATCCTGAGGTTTCCGTCGCCGATTACATCCGTGAACATGCGGAACGCGTGCGACTTACCGATGGAGCGGCCCAGGACGCGACATTGCTCCTCGAACGCTTCGGTTTTTCGCGCGACTTCCAGGCCATGCCCGTCGGAAAGCTTTCCGGAGGAGAAAGGCGAAGGCTGCAGCTCGTGCGGGTGCTTGCCGAAGCGCCCAACGTACTGCTTCTCGACGAACCGACCAATGATCTCGATATCGAAACGATCGAAGCCCTCGAAGATTTCCTCGAAAACTTCAAGGGCTGCATCGTCGCCGTTTCGCACGACCGCGCTTTCCTTGATCGAATCGCCCAACGTCTGATCGTGCTTGACGGATCGGGCAAAGCCGGCCCTTTCAATGGTTCCTATCTGGAATGGAGGGAGAGTCGCGACGCGGAAACGACGGTATCGGCTGCGGTATCAGCGGCGAATTCGTCGGCGACCCCGTCCCGCGAAAAAAAGAAAAAACTTTCCTTCGCGGAAAAACGCGAACTCGATTCGCTGTTGCCGGAAATCGATGCGCTGGAAATCGAAAAAACAGCGCTCGAAGCGCTTTTCGCAAGCGCGGGTGTTTCTCCGGAAGATCTCAGGCGTTCGCAACGGCGCTACGCCGAGCTGGAACCGCTGATCGAAGCGAAAACGGCACGCTGGGAGAATCTCGCCCACCGTGAGGCCTCAGGATGACGGGTTCCTTCGATTCGCTGTCGCCTGAACTCGTGCTGGAAGCGGTGGAATCGGCCTTCGAACTCAGGATGGACGGAACGATCCAGCCGTATTCGAGCTATGTGAACCGCGTCTACGGCCTGCGCGATGAATCCGGCGGGGAATACGTCGCGAAATTCTACCGCCCCGGTCGCTGGACTGCGGATGCCATTCTCGAAGAACACCGTTTTCTCGACGATTGCCTGCACGCGGAGTTGCCGGTAGTCGGGCCTATCGTCGATGCTTCCGGTTCCACGCTTCCGGAACTAGAAGTCGAGTCCGAAGACAGTTCGACATCGCTGTACCGATTCGCGCTTTTCCCCAAACGCGGCGGACGCGGATTCGACGCCGAGGAAGACAGCGACTGGCGTCGTCTGGGAGCGCTCGCAGGTCGCCTCCACGCGGTCGGCGCACTCCGAGCGGCGACGCATCGTACACGGTTGAACTCCTCCCTCGTCCTGTCGAACCTCGAAGAGCTCGAACCCGCGGTACATCCGGAATTCCGCGGCGAATTCATGGAGCTGTGCCGCGACACCATCTCAGGGATATCGGAACCGCTCGACTCAAGCAGAGCGCAGCGGATTCATGGAGATCTGCACCGCGGCAACATTCTGGAACGCCCCGGCGAAGGGCTCATCCTGCTCGACTTCGACGATATGATGACAGGCCCCCCCGTTCAGGACCTGTGGCTGCTTCTTCCAGGCCGCTCTGAAGAATGCGGACGGGAATGGTCGCTCCTTGTCGAAGGCTATTCCGAATTCGCGGAACTCGAAGCGGGAAGTCGCGCGCTCATCGAACCCTTACGGTTCTGCAGGATGCTGCATTTTCTCGTATGGCGCATGCGGCAACGGGACGATCTATGGTTCGCACGCGAATTCCCCGACTGGGGCGGTCGCGCTTTCTGGATACGCGAGCTTGAGGATTTTCGCGATCAGGCAAGGGTTCTGTCGGACTGAGCGGCGGAAAGGCAAAAAGCAAAAGGCAAACGACCCCGGAGCAGAGCTCCGGGGTATGGACCCGCCCGCGAATCAAGCCACCCAGCTTTCTCCCGGCAGTACAAGCGCTTTTCCCACGAGGTGCGACAGAAATTCGACGCGCACTCCGAGACCGTAGTATTCGTTCAAATCCGAAAGTTGGCTGTGGCAGTTTTCGCAGGCAGTGGTCACGACCGTTGCGCCCGAAGCGCGCATCTGATCGGCCTTGACTTTGGACGATTTCATCCTGAATTCCTGCTCGCCCATCGCGACAAGCCCGCCACCGCCGCCGCAGCACCAATTTTCCTCGCGATTCGGTGTCATCTCGACGAAATTATCCGTGAGCGCGCGCAGTACGCGACGCGGTTCTTCGAACACGCCGGAATTGCGCGCGATCTGGCAGGGATCGTGATAGGTGGTCCTTTCAGGCAATCGGTCGCGATGCAGATGTATCCGCCCCTGCGCCAGGTAGCGGTCGATCAATTCCACGAAAGCGAGAACCCGGAAAGGCTGCTCTCCTATCATGTGCCTGAGCACACGGAACGCAGTGCCGCATTCCACTACCGCCACTTCCTTGACACCGAGGCGCTTTGCTTCGTCCACTATGCGTGCCGCTATTTTTTTCATTTTGGAGGAATCGCCCACAAAAGCGCCGAAATTCACGGCTTCGAAAGACGACAGCGACCATTTTTCGCCTGCCGCGTTCATGATCGCCGCCGCAGACACGATCGAATGCGATCCGGCAAGCGGAACGTACAACAGGTCCGCGCCTTTCGCTTCGTATGGAACCGCAATGCCGCCCGGAGTCCCGTCGGCGGCGAGAGGCCAGAGCGAGCGCACTTCCGGTTCGAGATTCCGCAGCGCCTCGGCATAGTCGCTGCGCGTTTCTTCGATTCCCTCTCCCTTCGCGATCGACATGTCGGCGAGCATCGAAAGGATTTTCGGTTCCTTGTCGGCCCCGATCAGAAGGGCTTTCGCGATGGACATAACTTGCTGCGTATCGATGGCGAAGGGACAATGCACCATGCATCTCCTGCAGCCCGTACACGTGAACGCGGCTTCATACACCTTGTCCATCGTATCATCGTCGAATTCCAGCACTTCGCCGAGCCAGGGCGCGAATTTGCCCTGCATCTTGAAATAGCGTCTGAACACTTTGCGCACCACTTCCGCGCGCCCCACCGCAGTGTATTTCGTTTCCGGCATCGAAGCGTAGACATGGCAGGAATCGACGCAATTGCCGCATCTGGCGCACGTGTCGAGGTACATGCGCATGACGCCGTTCAATTTCGTCTCGAACAGCGTCTTGAGACCGGCGCTCATTTTCGCGTCCATATAGTCCTCCTCACCATGTTCAGCGGAAGGGCGAAGAATGTATGCACAACCTTCGTGAAGGGCAGCACTATCAAAAGGAGTTCGGCGAGCAGTACGTGCAGCACCACGAAATGATAATGCGAACCGTGCAGGACGAGCCTGGGGTCGGCGAAGGTGAATCGCGCGAGTCCGTCGAAATATTGGGCGAAATTCTGCTTCGTCATCACGAATCCGTTCGCGGTCCAGGAATTGCCCCAGCTGATCATGTCGCCGAGCAGGAACAGGAAAAGCAGCAAAAGGAGAAACAGATAATCCCCCGGCGTCGAAATGGCCCTGTCCACGCCGCGGAATCGCCTGCCCAGAAAATAGAAAGTCGGAATGGTGACCATCAGGCCCACCGCGCCCGCGCCCAGCATATGTCTCGAAGCCGGGTCGACGAAATTGATCTGCGGGAAAAGATCCAGATGGCCGAAAAACAGCAACAGAAATCCGAGATGGTACATCATCAGGAAAAACCAGAAAAGCGGATTCTTTTTCCTTATCTGCGTCATGCCGAACGTATCGCGCAACGCAGCAAGCTTCGGGTGCTTCGGCAATGGATAGATGGCGAGCTGGTACGGTGCGGCTCCGGCCTGAATCATCTTGACGATTTTCACGACGATGGCCGCGATGAAAAAGGCGATTGCCAGGTACACCATCGGAACCATGATGAAGTAGTAAATTTTGTCCATGACCAGCGCAAAGCCGGTATGGGCGACCTGCGCAACGGCCTGGCTCGCGGCGGTTACGGCCGCGACCGGAGTATCGCCTTCCATATCCCGCCGTCCTTATTTCACGCGCTTCACATAGATTTTGATGAGCCCTGATTCCTGTTTCGTCTCAAGAACCTGCTGACCCGTAGTCTTGGCCCATGCAGGAAAATCGGACAGCGAGCCCGGGTCGGTAGTGAGCACTTCGACCACTTCTCCCACTTTTATTTTGGGAAGCTCCTGGCTGATTTTCACGATCGGCATCGGGCACTTGAGGCCCTTGTAGTCCAGAGTCTTGATCGCATTGTTGTCCGCCATAACATACTCCTTTCAGATAAAAAGCTGAATCGACGATTCGCCCGCGTCGGCCAGGAACGTGGCGACGCCACCCACGCTCAGCCCCGGATAATCGATCATTTCCTCGCGCTTGAAGCCCATCAAATCCATGGACATCTCGCAGATTATGATTTTGACGCCCAGGGCGCCCGCGATTTCGAACATCTCGTCCAGACTCGCCACATTTTTCTTCTTCATGATGCTTCGGATCATGGCGGTTCCCATTCCCGCCATATGCATCTTGGAGAGCTTGGTCTTGTTGCGTCCCTTCGGCAGCATAAAACCGAACATTTTCTCGATCAGGTTTTTCCCCGAGGCGGATTTCGCAGGATCGCGCAGGGCCGCGGTGCCCCAGAACGTGTAGAAAAGGACAACTTCCATGCCCATGGCCGCGGCACCCGTGGCGATGATCATCGAAGCGATATGTTTGTCCAGGTCGCCCGAAAAAACGACCATGGAAAGCTTTTTTTTGGCGCCCGGTCTTTCGGCCAACTGTGTCTTGATCGATTCAAGTTCTTTCGCGACATCCATGTCCGTCATATGCCTTCCTTTTCGAACAAGGTGCAGGACTCCAGACAGGCGATGAGAGTCTGGAGGCGGGGCTCGGCAAGCCGATATACGGCAAAACCGTCCTTCCGCTCCGTCT
>JBDKUJ010000353.1:0-4434 GCA_039679665.1 Rectinema sp.
CGATTTGACTTCGGTACCGCGCAGTTCGACGCCGCATTCGAAACTTTCTTCGACGGAATAATCGAATCGGGCCCTTCTGTTGAGGGCCAGTACCTTTACGCCTTCCGGTATGCTCATTCGCCTACCAGAGCGGGCCTGAAACCGAGGAAGGCGGACGCATGCGCCGCAGCGATGCCGCCGCGCGTGGCCGTGTCGACCGAGCCTTCGGTATTGGCCCAGGAGCCGCCCCTGACGGTTCTTTCGGTTGGGACGAAAACATTCGAGGCGAAAGCCGGGTAGGGGTACCATGAGTCGGAACTCCATTCCCAGACGTTACCGAGCATATCGGCCAGACCCGAAGCCGAGGTGCCTTTCGAAGCGACCGGCGCAGGGCCGGAAAGGGACGAGTCGGACCACACGGCTCCCGCAGCCCGAGCGGCCAACGCCTCTTTGGCGGCCAACGCCTCTTTGGCGGCCAACGCCTCCCCGGCGGCCACGGCTTCCCACATTGCCTCGGTGGGCAGCGCGATTTTGCGGCCGGGACCCGCTTTCGAAGAGAGCCATTCGCAATAGGCCTGCGCTGCGAACCAGGAAACTCCCGTAACGGGAAGGGAAGGTCCGGCGGAAGGATTCCAGCCGGCGAGATAGGATTCATCCGCGAATCCGGCATCGATCAGAGAATCCCTGCGATCGGGACCCCATTCGGGGTTTGCGGCGAGGAAGGCATTCCATTGCCCGGTTGTGGTTTCGGTCGCGGCAAGCGCGAAGGCGGGAACATTGACCGGGTAGGGAAGGGCAGTGCCGGAGGACGCTTCGCCGGACAGAACGGCGGTACCGCCTGTGAACCGGATAAAGCGCAGGCCGGCGACTGTGACGGATCCGGCGCTGCGCGGCGCTGACTCGGCGTTCATGCCGGCACTCAAACCTGTGGAAACGGCGGAAATGGTGGAAACGGCGGCATCAATCCTACTGCGCGTTTTCGAACCATCGCGGGGAAGGATGTCCGAGAGCCAGAGGACGGCGCCGGCCTGGGTCCCGGCGGACAGAAGGGCGCGAGCGCCGGAAGCGAGCGTCAAAGGAGAGGGACTACCCGCGTCCGCATGGATAAAAACGGAACGCACCGCGTCTCTGGCTGCCTGGCTCGATGCTGCGGCGGCAAGGGCGTCGCCCGCCAGGTCCATGGGCGACGGAAGCGCGGCGGCTGCGCCCTCCCGGCCTGCGAGGGCGCCGGTTTCGGCCAGAGCGAGAAGCGCCTGCGAAAGCGGAAGGGGAATCTGATATACGGAACTCGGCTTGCCCGTACCCGCCCAACTCGCGTACTCGGCATAGGCGAGCGAAAGCTCTTCGGCGGGGGCAAGCGCCTCGAGTGCGTACGACAGGTCGAAATGTCTGGGGAAGAAAAGACTGCCGAATACACGGCCGGGAATGTCCACATCGCTGGTTTCGGGAGAAAATCCGCGGCGCTGCAGCTGGATCGAATGCCGGCCGGATCGTACGAAAATCTTTCCACCGTCGGCGCCGGAGTACTTTCCGTCCACGTAGACCGCGACTCCATCGGGGCTGCCGGACAAATCAAGATAGGAACCGTGGTTTCGGATTCCCGGGAGGAAAAGAAGACAGAACAGCACGATGAGAAGTACCAGGAGATAGGCTGCGGGAAGCCAGATGCGGGGAGACAGGCCGAGGAAAGGTCCAAGGCGGACTTCGGCGCGATCGATGTCTTCGGGTCGGATCTTTTTGTCTTCGCGCATCGGAGATTGAGTATAGAAAGGGCCCCCGCGCTTGTCAACGCGGACCGGGCGTGCTAGGCTCAATGCGCGATGAACGCTCCCACCGATTTTGTTTCGGGCCTCCAGACTTTCACCGAACGTGTCCTGACCCGAAGACTGAAACGAAAACTGCGCGACAAGATGAAGCAGCAGTCCAGGCATCCCCTGGTCGACTGGGCGCTCGCCATTTTGTGGGCGGCCTGCTTCGTTCTCGTCGTCAACCAGTATGTCTTCCAGAATTACAGGATTCCCTCCGGTTCGATGGAAAAAACGCTACTCATCGGCGACATGATTTTCGTGGACAAATTCTCGTACGGTCCCGAACTGCTTCCCGGCGTCGTCAAACTTCCCGGCATATCCAAACCCGAACGGGGGCGGATCATCGTTTTCGAAAACCCGTCCTATCTGTCGCGGGGGCCGGTATATACGGTGCTCCAGCAGATGCTGTACATGCTTACCCTCACCCTGGTCGACATCGACCGGGACGAAAACGGCGAGCAGCGGGTTCATTATCTGATCAAACGGGCTGTCGCCGTCGAAGGCGACCAGATACGAGTCGTCAGGGGCGAAGTGTTCGTCAGGCCGGACGGGAGCGACCGCTGGCTGTCCGAAAAAGAACTGATGGAAGGGGAAGGCCTCCCCTTGCGGGCTTCGAGGCTCGTCACACCGGAAGAATACACAGCGATCGAAGGCGCCGGCAGGGCGTCGGCGTATTCCGAGGCGGGCCTGAAAACCATGGCGTCCGCTGTTTCGGGCGATATGCAGGATGCATATAAGGACGCGTACTCCTATGATGCCGTGAGAGTCTCGACCCTGCGCGATATGTATCCACAGGATTCGCGCATCGCCGAAGCCGCTCGTCGCTATGCGATGGGTTGGTACATTTCCGAAGGTCGCATTTTCCCGATGGGCGACAATCGGGACAACTCGCGCGACGCCCGATATTTCGGCCCGGTGGCCACAAACCGGGTACTGGGCAGGGCGCTTTTCATCTATTGGCCTTTCGGGCGGGCGGGCGGAGTCCGCTGAAGGGGCGAAAGAGTGCATTTCCCCGGAAAACGAAGGTCCTATTCGGAAAAACTTTTCGCCCGCCGAAAAGCGTTGCGCGGCATCGGCTATATCTTTCTCACTTTCGCGATAGTGGGAGCTTTCCAGAACTGTTTCCTGCAATCATGGACCGTAGGTTCCTCTTCGATGAGCCCCACACTCGAACGGGGTGAGCGGGTAGTGGTGACTCCGCTGCCTTTCGGCATTTCGACACTTTTCGGAAGATTGCCGGCCCTTCGCGGCCCGCGTCGCGGAGAACTCGTGCTGGTGTCCGTACCGGGAGCTCCCGAACCCGGATTCGCAGAGTCCCTTTGGGATGCATTCATCCGGTTTTTTACGTTCCAGAGCATTTCTCCGTGGAAAAGATCGCAATCCGGCAGCCCCGCCTCTCTGTCGGTCAAACGCGTGATCGCCGTGCCGGGCGATACGGTACGCATGGAAAACTGGATCTTCTCCATACGCTCCGAGGGGGCTTCCGCGTTTCGTTCGGAATTCGAGATTTCCGGCCAACGTTATGCGGTGCGAGGGGCTGAAGTGCCTTCAGGATGGAAGAAGGACCTGCCCGGTTCCGGCTATCTCCAGGAACTAAAGCTGGGATCAGGCGAATACTTCGTTGCCGGCGATTCCAGGGGGACCTCGGCCGATTCGCTTTTGATGGGGCCTTTATCCGCAGCCGATATCCGGGGTGACGTTGTATTCCGATCCTGGCCTCTGCATAGAATGGGAACTCCTTGAGCCGGGCTCCCGGTCCCGTCGAAAGCGCGTACGAAGCTTCGATTTCCTGCGGATTCGTCGCTCCGAAGGCGCTGTATGTGCATGTGCCCTTTTGCGCGGCCCGATGCGCGTATTGCGATTTTCATTCGGTCCCGTCCTGCGGGGTGGGATCCGCGGCGATGGAACGCATGGTCGACGCCACTCTCAAGAATGCGGCTTACCTCGTCCGGCGTTTCTGTCCGGATGGGCCCGAGTTCGACACCGTGTATGTCGGCGGCGGTACACCTACCATTCTCCGACCCTCTCTTCTGGGGCGGCTCCTCGATGGAATAGCGTCGATATGCGGTTCGCCGCCCCTTGAGTGGACAGTGGAAGCCAATCCGGAGTCGCTCGACGAAGCGACCCTCGAGACGCTCCTGCGCCGACCCGTCACGCGCCTGAGCATCGGTGTGCAGAGCCTGGATGCCGAAACCCTGATTCTACTCGGAAGACCGGGCGGGGTCCCCGACAACGAGCGGGCGATCCGTCTCGCGTCGGCTTCCGGGCTCGCCCTGTCCGCCGATCTCATGACTGCGCTGCCGCGGCGGCCGGGATGCATGGAACCCGACAGTGGAGTTCTTGCCGCCGAGGCCTCCTTTCTCGCCGATTCCGGATTCAGGCACCTTTCGGTCTATGACCTTGTCCCGGAGGAAGGCACTGCCATGACCGCGATGCTGGATCGGGGCGAACTGCGTGTGGCGGACGAAGACACCGCGTACGAAGCGCGGACGGGCATGGAAGAAGCCCTTGCCGGCAAAGGCATGCGCCGGTACGAAATTTCGAATTACGCCGTCCGGGGATCGGAAAGTCTTCACAACGGAGCTTATTGGGCGATGCGGTCCTATCTGGGCTCAGGTTCGGGAGCCGTGTCCACATTGCGAGTATC
>JBDKUJ010000354.1:0-1745 GCA_039679665.1 Rectinema sp.
TCGGTAACCATTGCCACCAACATGGCCGGGCGAGGCACGGACATCAAATTGGGCGGAAACCCCGATTTCCGCGCCCGCAAACGGGCCGGCAGCGAGGCGTCGCCCGAGGAATTCCGCGCCGCTTTCGATGCGGAATACACTTCCTGGCGGCGCGACTACGAAGAAGTGCAGTCTCTCGGCGGCCTTTACGTTCTGGGTACGGAACGCCACGAATCGCGGCGCATCGACAACCAGCTCCGCGGACGTTCCGGCCGTCAGGGTGACCCGGGTAAATCCGTCTTCTTCCTTTCGCTCGACGACGATCTCATGCGCCTGTTCGGCGGCGAAAACTTCAAGGGCATGATGAGCAAAGTCGGCATGAAACCCGGCGAACCCATCTACCATCCCCTGCTCAACCGCACGATAGAAAGCGCGCAAAAAAAAGTCGAGGAAAGAAACTTCGAAATACGCAAGCATCTGCTTGAATACGATGATGTGCTCAACAAGCAGCGCGGCTATATCTACCAGCAGCGCGATGAGATCCTGCGCGCTTCGGACCTGCAGATCAGGGTGCGCGAAGCCGCCGCCCTTATGATGGACGAGGCGGTGACAGCCTTCGAAGCCGGTTTGGCGGGCAAAAAAGACGGCGCCATGAACGCCGCCGATTTTTCCGCATGGCTCCGCGACACTTTCGCCATCGAAATGACCGCTGTCCAGATCACCTCGGCCGTCAAGGCACATGGACCTTCCGATTCGCATGGCGTAAAAAGCCTGCGTGAACAGCTCTCGGAACGCCTCGACGCCGATCTCGAAGCCAAGAAAAGCTTCGCCGGCGAGGACAATCTCAACAATTTCATACGTTTCCAGTACCTGCAGGCGATAGACAATAAATGGCTCGATCACCTGGACAGCATGGAAGGCCTGCGCGAAGCCGTGTATCTGCGTTCCTACGCCCAGAAAAACCCTCTCCTCGAATACAAGATCGAGGGCTCGGACATGTTTGAACAGCTGGTCGATTCCATACGCATGACCATCGCTTCCCGCCTTTTCCTGGTACGCATCCAGGGACCGGAAGAGCGTCGCGCAAAGCCCGTCGCGGCGGCTGCGGTAACCGCGCACGAACAGAGCGGGCAGTTCTCGGGCTCGGGCTCAGGCTCCGAGTCCGCCAGACCACAGGCGGCGTCCATATCCGAAAGGCCTACAGGTTCGCGGGTATCCGCCGCCTCGACTCCCGATACCGCCACGGTAGTGCGGCAAGGCGCAAAAGTCGGACGGAACGATCCCTGCCCCTGCGGGTCGGGCAAGAAATACAAACACTGCCACGGCGCCTGAAATCCGATGTCCCTCAACCACAAGGAGATCGACCTAATACTCGGAGAGCTTGATCTCGAAGGCATGAAGATCGAGCGTGTGCTGCAGCCCTCGTACGACACGATCGTTCTCTGCCTGTATGGCGGAGGAAGAGCCCTGGATATTCTGGTGAGCATCGCCCACGGCGCCTGCCGGATCCATTCCCTTTCCTCCCTGCCCGCCAAGAACGAACGCCCTCTGCGCTTCATGGAATGCCTGCGCTCCCGCCTGCGCGGCGGCTACATCGATGAAGTGCAACAGCTGGGCGGCGAGCGCATCATTCATTTCGCCGTTTCGGTTCCCGACTCCGAAAATCCCGGCGAAACGCAGCGATATAGCCTTTATGTGCGGCTCTGGAGCGGCGCCGGCAATATGATACTCGCCGATTCGGAAGGCCGTATCGTCGACGTGCTCGC
>JBDKUJ010000355.1:0-5517 GCA_039679665.1 Rectinema sp.
GAATCCTGCATCGGAAAAGCGCCAATCCGCAAAGACCGATCGATCCTGTTCGGACCAAGTCTGTCGGTCCAGCCGGGGTTCGACAAAAAACGAACAGGCGCTGGAAGTGATTTCAACATCGAATGATCCTTCAAATGATCCATCGGAATTCGGCAATACTGACGCCGACAATCCGGACGGAAGGAGGCGGCAATGCTTCGGTTCGGTGAGAAAAGCGCTGGCATGCAGCACAAGTTCCGAATCCTGCCATTCGGCGCTCACGAATCCTATCCGGGGATCGACGGGCAGATCCGATTCCCGATTCGCGAAAAGACAGGTGGCTGCATCGGCCTTCATGGCGGCTTCGATCCGCCTTTCTTCGACGACAGCGCCCGAAAAATCCAGGATGCGCAGGAGAAGAAGCCCACGGCGGGCGGCCCTTTCGTTGATACCTACTGCGCGGAGTTCGCCGTCTTTCCGGATCAGGGCAAGGTGGACCGGGCGATAGAAGCGTGCCACCTCATACTGAAGCAGTTTCGGCCTTCCGGAATACTCGATGCCGGACCACGAAGAGACGGGCCAGGAATCGTTCAATTGCCAGTACAGAGTGCCCATGCATTCACCGTGCAGCGCTCGCCACCATTCCACCGCGGTACGGATCGCCCAGGCCTGTTGTACCTGCGACAGGTACAGAGTCTCGATAAAGCCGGAAGGTGCCTTGAAATAGCGCGCCATGGTATCTGCGATCAGAGCGTTTCCCCTGGGATGGCGCTGATGATGCTCCATGGAAGGCGAATCGACGCGCCGCCCGTCTGCTCCCGGCGTTTCCGGAGCGAAGGATTCGATGGTTTCCGGCGAAGGGAAGGATTGGAAGCCGAATTCCGAGCAGAAACGCGGACGTACGCTCAGATACTCGGTAAAAGGCTTGCCTTCGTGCCAGACCGACCAGAAATGCATATCGCCGCGCCCGTCCGAGTGCCAATTGTCGGTATAGTCGCCGGGGCCCGCCGAAGGGCTGGACGGCCAGAATGTCCTGCCTGGGTCGAGTTCCTTGAGGATTTTGCCCAGGACCCCTTCGGTGAGGCGCTCGTAATCCGCAAGATAGATCGAAGGATTCTTGCGCGACTCCTCGTACCAAGTGATGGCGCCCAGCGCTTCGTTGTTGCCGCACCACAGCGCAAGGCATGCCCTGCTTTTCAGACGCAGCGCCTGGTGGCGGATTTCCTCCCCGACCAGTCCGAGGAAATCGGAATCGGCAGGGTAGAGGGCGCAGGAAAACATGCAGTCCTGCCAGACGAGAATGCCCAAACGGTCGCAAAGATCGTAAAAAGGCTCCGACTCGTAGCGTCCGCCGCCCCAGACACGCAGGCAATTCATTCCCGCGTCCGCCGCCTGTCCCAGAAGGTCGCCGAGGCGTTCGGGCGTGCGGCGGGAGGGCAGCGCGTCCGCGGGAATCCAGTTCGCTCCCTTGGCGAAGATTTTTTTCCCGTTGACCGCGATGGTCATACTCTTGCCTATGGCATCTTCTTCCGCGATCACGGCGACTTCGCGAAATCCTATCCCGATGGCCGCCCGATGGCCGCCCGCCGGCATGACTGCCTCGCAATCGAGCGTATAGAGGGGTTGCCCGCCATGACCGGCCGGCCACCATGTTTCCGCTTTTACGCACTCCAGCGCAGTCCGCAGGCTGGTTTTGCCGACCGGCAGGTCCGCCCGCATCGACGTTCGGGCGATTTCGAGGCCGCCTGACTCGCGCAGAACGAATTCCAGAGTCGTGCCGCCTGCCCGGGAACTGTCCAGTTCGACCTCGATGTCGAGGCGCCATTCCGCGCCGAGGCGCTTTGGCTCTGCGTTCAGGTACTCGATCCTCGCACCTTCGTGGGCAACGAGGGAAATACCGTCGTACAACCCACCCGTCATGAGACAGGGGCCCCAGTCCCAGCCGGCCATGCACTGTTCCTTGCGGATGAGATTCCTGTGGGGGGATTGCACCGGGTAAACAGAATATGGAATGGGATAGGGCAGGGCGGCCGCCATTTCGGACGCGGCCCGTTCGGGCGACCCGATCGCGATTTCGATAAGGTTTGTTCCCGCGTGCAAGAGCCCGGCGACATCCTTCCGGAACCGCACGAACATGGAACGGCTGCTGCCCGCGATCCGTCCGTTGATCCGGACTTCGGCGATCGTGTCGATCAGGGGAATATCCAGGAAAATCCGCTCCGCATGGACGAAATCCGGGCTCAGGTCGAAGGTCCTTGCGTAGATCCAGTCTTCCCTGCCCACCCATTGGACAAGAAGTTCGTTGCGGTCCCGATAGGGGTCCGGGATTTCGCCCGAAGCGAGGAGGGCCGACATGATGTCGCCCGGCAGAAGGGCGGGACGTTCCGAACCGTCGGATTCCCTGATGAGCTTCCATGTGCCGCCAAGGTTGAGTTCGAGCATGTCCGGCCTCCGCCTGGGCTTGGATAACCGCGAGTCCCGCGGATAATCGGTTTGACGGTTCCGCCCTCTCATGCTATACCATGATTGGTTGAAAACATCAACCAACAATCGTTTCTGAATTCCGGGCATATCCGGAACGGGTTTGCAAGGAGGAATGGATGCACCTCGATACCGATCGTTCCGATGCCTTTCCGGCAGATTTTCTCTGGGGCTGCGCTTCCGCAAGCTATCAGGTCGAAGGCTCGACGGATGCCGACGGACGCGGCGAGTCGATCTGGGACAGGTTCTGCAGGACTCCCGGAAAAGTGTTCGGCGGAGCGACCGGCGATGTCGCATGCGATTCCTACAAGAAAATGGATGAGGATATTTCCCTCCTGCGGGGATTGGGCGCCGGCGCATACAGGTTTTCGATAGCGTGGCCGCGGATATTTCCGCAGGGATCGGGCGGCATCAATGAAAAAGGATTCGACTATTACCGCAGGCTTGCGGACTCCCTCCTTGAAGCGGGCATAACGCCCTGGGCTACCCTCTATCACTGGGATCTTCCGCAGGATCTCGAGGATGCGGGGGGCTGGCCGGTCCGGGATACGGCCTTCCGTTTCGCGGAATACGCGGAACAGTGTTTCAGGGCTCTCGGCGATCGCATCGCCGGATGGATGACACTCAACGAACCCTGGTGCAGTTCGATCCTGGGCTACATGGCGGGAGAGCACGCGCCGGGCCGGAGGGATCCACAGGCTGCGTACCGCGCGGCGCATCACCTTCTGCTCGCGCACGGACTGGCGACAGAGCGGTATCGAGGGCTTGGCATGAAGGCGCCGATAGGCATTGTCATCAACCCCTCGACGCCCCGGCCCGCGACTCGCAGGCCCGAGGATATTGAGGCCGCAGAGCGCGCCTCGGACCAGAGGACGGCACTCTGGCTGGATCCGCTCAACGGGCGCGGCTATCCGGAGCGGCACCTTTCGGCTTTGGGCGTGACGGTTCCCGTCTTGCCGGGCGACATGGAACGTATCGCCGCGCCGCTCGATTTTCTCGGGATCAACTACTACAACGAGGAATGCGTCGAAGCCGATCCTTCCGCGGCCGAAGGCTTCGCACGGGTGCCCACCTGGCAGGAAAAAACTGAAATGGGCTGGGATGTCGTCCCTGACGGACTATATAGGGTGTTGCGGAAAATCGCGGAAAGGTGGGCTCCAAAGGCGCTCTACGTCACCGAAAACGGGGCGGCATTTCCCGACCTGCCCGACTCCGCCCCCGACTCCATTCCCGACTCCGTCCCCAACCCTGTCGGGAAAGTGCACGATCCTCGCCGTATCGCCTATCTTGCCGCGCATCTCAAAGCCTGCGAACGGGCAATATCGGAAGGCATACCGCTCAAGGGTTACTTCGCCTGGTCGCTAATGGACAATTTCGAATGGGCGCACGGATATTCAAAGCGTTTCGGACTGACCTACGTCGATTTTTCCGACGGCAAGCGGACACCGAAGGACAGTTACTACTATTATCGCGACGCTGTCGCCGGAGCCGGATTGTGAAGGCATTACCGGCGTTTCGACCCGCCCTGGTTCCCGCACCCCTCTCATGCATCGTTCTCGATGGCGTCTGCGACTTGGGACGTGGTTATTCCGTGCGGAATCCTCCGCAATTCGCGACCGCCGCCACCGCGCTTGCGGGCCGGCTCCGGAAATCGGGCAGGCCCGAGGGCGGAGATTCCGCGGTATCGATAGCATTCATCGAAGATGCGGATATCCGTCACGGCGAGGGGTATCGTCTCGACGCGAGCCCGGACCGTATCGAAATCCGCGCTTCCGGCGCGGCCGGGGCCTTTTATGCGGCGCAAAGCGTCATCCAGATGGAGTTGTCCGGCGACGGCCGGATACCCTGTTGCAGGATCGAAGACGCACCGAGATTTTCGTGGCGCGGCTTCATGCTCGATACATGCAGGCACTTTTTCCGGGTCGAGTTCATCCTGCGCATGCTGGATCTGGCGGCTTTGCATAAACTCAACCGATTTCACTGGCACCTTACCGAGGACCAGGCCTGGAGGCTGGATCTCGTCGGGCATCCAGAACTTGCCGGACATGGCGCGTTTCGCCTCGACAGGCGTTTCGACGTGCCCGTGCGGATGGGAGGCAGCTACAGTGTCGACGACGTGCGAAGGGTGGTCTCCCATGCCGCTTCCCTGCATATCACGGTGATCCCGGAAATCGAAACTCCGGGCCATGCGATCGCTCTCCTCGCATCGCATCCGGAATTGGCCTGTGTACGGTCCGGGACTGCGGCAGACGTCGGTTCGGCCACAGACGGAATCGCTGCGGACGGAATCGCCACGGACGGAATCGCGGCGACAGGCTTCGAACCGGAAGACCGGTACGGAATCTTCGAAGACGTGCTCTGTGCGGGCAATGACGCGGTGTTCGATCTTCTGGGCGATGTGTACGACGAAGTCATCGCCCTTTTCCCCGGCCCCTGGGTGCATTCAGGCGGCGATGAAGTGCCAAAAACACGATGGCTCTCCTGTCCGCGCTGCCTCGAACGGATGCGGAAGCAGGGTCTGGTCAATCCCGAAGGCGATCCGGATCCGGAGGCCCTGCAGGGCTGGTTCATGGGCAGGGTGGGGCAACTCCTTACCGGGCGCGGGAAGCGCATGATCGGCTGGGACGAGCTTCTCGAAGGCGAGGTCGGCAAGGATGCCGTCATCATGTCGTGGCGGGGGACTTGCGGCGGCAGGGAAGCCGCTCTTGCGGGCCACGATGTGATCATGTGCCCGCAGACCAAGGCCTGCTACCTCGATCACAAGCATCTGGATCTGCCGGAGGAACCCGGCCAATTGGGTGTCTGTACGGTACGTGACTCCTATATGTTCGAGCCTGAGCCCGACGGGCTCCCTGCGCAGGCGCAGGCCCATATTTTGGGCGGCCAGGCCAACCTCTGGGCGGAACTCATGTACTTCGGGCGGCAGGTTGAGTATATGGCCTTTCCGAGGCTCTGCGCCTTGTCCGAAGTGTTCTGGAGTCCGAAGGAATCCAGGGATTTCGAGGATTTCGCGTTGCGTCTGGAAAACCAGCACGGCCGGCGTCTCGATATCCTCGG
>JBDKUJ010000356.1:0-3126 GCA_039679665.1 Rectinema sp.
CGGCAGCTTCCGTCCGCTACGAGTTCTTTCTCGAACCGGGTTCGGTTTTCCTGCATCTTGTCCCGCCGCCGGGCGGAAAAATATTTTCCATGGCCCTGCTCGTCGGCCCGTCGGATCCAGCCACTGGTTCCGGCACTTCCGGCGCCTTGCCGGTCGCTTCGATTGAACGCATCGCAGTCGGTCCTGCCTTCAGGGGCTTCGGCCGCGGTGACGCGGCCGGGGGCTTCGCCGTCGGCGAAGCCGATGCCACAGGAGGCAAAGGCACGAAAAAATCGGGCCTCGTGCTGTCGTCGGGCTACTCGGGCGAAAGCCCGTCGGGACTGTATACGGCCTCCATCGCATGGCCTTTCGAAGGACTTGCCGAAGCGAAATCGGCCAATGGGAACCTCGTACCCTCTCTAGTGGTCGAGTATTCGGGAAGATCGGCCTCCGATATCGTCGTGACCAGTCCCGAAGGAGCGAAAATCCTCGTGCAGGCCGCCAATCCGAAGGGCAGGGTCGTGCTTCCCGCCGA
Source organism: Rectinema sp. (assembly GCA_039679665.1). Classification (GTDB taxonomy): domain Bacteria; phylum Spirochaetota; class Spirochaetia; order Treponematales; family Rectinemataceae; genus JBDKUJ01. The sequence continues at coordinate 515 of JBDKUJ010000356.1, forward strand.
CCTTTTCGGTTCTTCGGTCTCTTCGCTGACCGCGAAGTTTCCCGGGAATGTCATCCCCTCGGCGCTGTACGCGGCCGCGATTCCCGCGGCCGCGGCCGAGCTTGCGGATCTGGGCCGCGTCGTCATGGCGCCCGCCCCGGTCGATCCGGTCGATTTTTCCCTGTATCGCTGGGACATTCTCCCCGATGTGCTCGTCTTTGATTTCCGGGATTACGCCGTGCAGAATGCCTATCTGAAACGCCTTGCGTTTTTCGTCGAAAAGGAAGGATTTCGGGGGAGACTGGCTACGGATGCCGAAATAAGCGCCCTGCATGGCTGGAACGCGCACGATTATCGGCCCGAAGATCTGGCCGCCTTTTTTGCGGCATCAAAAAAACAGGCATTTTTGCTCAACCCAAGCGAAAAGCGTTTCGAAACGCTGCTTCTGGAACGGGGGGTCATAGTCGCCGACGGCGACAGCTACAAGCCGGGAAAAGGCGCCGTCATTTCAATCACCAGGGAATCGCCCGATTATCTCAGGCGCACCTTTGCCACGCATGAATCGATCCATGCGCTCTTCTTTGCGGACTCGAAATACCGCGAATTTTCGAGTTCGGTCTGGGCTTCGATGGATAGCGGGGAGCGATGGTTCTGGAACCTGTATTTCGGATGGATGAACTACGATACTTCTTCGTCGTATCTCATGGCCAACGAAGTACAGGCCTACCTCATGCAGCAGCAACCGTCCAAAGCCCGCGAGTATTTTTCAGAAATCTTGCCGGCAAGGCTTCTGGAAAATCATCCGGAACTGCAAGGCCCCATCGACCAGTACATGACCGAATATGGCGACCGTTTCGAGCTGCGTTCGAGGGCTCTCGATTCCTGGGTCCGTGCGAAATACGGATTCGGTGCCGGCAGGGCTTTTTTCGTGCGGGGGACTTCGCAATAACGCTGCGGCGGGATCAAACCGGGCGCAACTCGGGATCAAACCAGGCACAACCCGGACAATAATAAAAAGGCCCGGGTCGGGATCAGACCAGGCCGAGTCTGTCGAATACCTTGCGATACAGTTCGAAATATTCCGACCTGGCGAATTCATCGATTTTTTCTTCGGGCAAGGCTTCGAGCAGGCGATCCAGATAGGCGAGCAGGCTGCGCAACTCATCGGTGGAAATCGCCTCGGCGCTTTGAGAGGGGGAGGGCGCTACCGGTTCGACGCCGGCCCTGTCCACGCCCAAAGCATTGCCGCTCGGTGCGGATGAGAAAGGCGGCGGCGCGCCGGATGCGGCCGTGGCGGGTGTGAAAGTTGCAGGCGCAGCGGCCTCGACCGTGGCGGCCGGTGATGCGGTCGATGCAACCGTCCGTTCGGCCGGCAGATGCTCTTTCAGTCCCACGAGTTCGGTCTTGATGGACTTGAGTTCGCCGGCGATCCTGGCGAGCATGTCGGACTGGAATGGAACGGAGGAGGCGCCGCTATCCCCGTTGCGCTGCGGCGCGGCTTCGTCGGGCCGATCGGAAGCGGGGCCGATAAAACGCGCTTCTTCCGCATCGAGAGCGGCTTCCTCCGTGTCGCCGCCCACTACGACCCACTCTCCGTACGCGTCCGGGTCGAAGTCGCCCGACGCTTCGGAGCTGGGAGGAGGTTCGAAGCGAGATTCCGGAACGCCGATGAGGGTTTCGGCCATAATAGCTCCCTGATTCGTTGTCCCCATCAATCTAGATTCGCCCGACCGGGATGTCAATCATGATCGTCTGGCTGTTGCGATTGAAGATTTTCGGTTCCCGGCATTCAAGTTCCGGACGGGAAGTTCCGTAAATGGTGATAATGAGCACTCCGCATCGAAGACGGACTACCCGTCCGTCCGGCTTTTCTTCGTCTCTTTCTGTCGCACTGTTTGCGAGTATCGTCGCTTATTGCGTCGTCTCGCTTATAGCGGGCAGAGCGGGCTTGCTCGCGGAGCGCGACTTGAGCCTCCGGATGCAGGAAATGCGCCAGCGTATCGGTGAACTTGAATCGGACAATCTCGCGCTGCGGACGGCTTCGGAATCGCTGAAATTCGATGGCGACAGGATCGCCAGGGAAGCACGCGATCTCGGCTATATCCGCAAAGGCGAAAAAATAGTCGTAATGTCCAATCTGCCGGGGAAAAAGTCGGACGATCTCCCCAAACGGAGCGTGAACGAAGTGCTCACGATGGGCGACTCTTCGGGGTTGCCCGACAGCGTGGTCAAAACCCTGGCGCTTATAACAGGATTGGCGATACTGGGCGCATCGCTTCTGATGTCGGTCAAACCGCGCCGGACTGCGCTGAAAGAAGCCGAAAGCGCCGACTGAGCTTCTCTTCAGTGCGAATCAGTGCGAATCAGTACGAATACGAATCAGTACGAAAATCCCGGTATATCGACGGTAATCGTGGAATCGGGCGTACCGAGGCCGCCTGATTGCGCTGGCGCCTGGCCGTTTCCGTTGGGCAGCGTGATCTGCGTATCGGTGATATTCCCCAGCAGATCGCGCGCGCTTTCCGTCCTGTCCTTGTGTATGTCGCAATCCTTGACGGGCTGCGTTCCTTCGTAAAACAGGAGTCGGACCGTGCCTTCGTCACACCATTGGGTGGGGCGGAGCCCCGAGACAG
>JBDKUJ010000357.1:0-2469 GCA_039679665.1 Rectinema sp.
AGGCCTCCGACAAGGAGCACACTGATAAGGAGGCTCGTCCAGCCCTCGACCGTGCGGTCGGTGAAAATTCGCATGCCGAGCGCATAAAGGGCGTACAGGAAGGCGAGGAACGAAATGGCCGCGCCCAGCGCCGAGGTGATGCGCAGGGGCCGGACACTGAAGGACGTGATCCCGTCCATGGCGAATGCCAGCATTTTCCGGAAGCCGTACTTCGTGCGGCCGCGGCGTCTGGGCGCGGCTTCATAGGGAATCATGGCGGTCGGCAAGCCTGTCCATGCCACCGCACCGCGCCAGAAGAGGTTGCGCTCGGGCATCGAAAGGAGAAGGTCCACCGCCCTGCGGGAAAGAAGGCGGAAATCGGCCGAGCCCGGCTCGATCCGGATGTCGCCGAGGCGATTCATCAGCCTGTAGAAAAGAGACGATGTTGCCCGCTTGAGCCCCGCTGGTGATTTTCCGTCCATTCTGAGGGTGCCGACGATGTCGAAACCCTGTTCCAGCCGGACGAGCATTTCGGAGAGCAACTCGGGCGGATGCTGGAGGTCGGCATCCATCATGGCTACGACCTCGCCCCGGGCGCGTTCGAGGCCGGCGCGCAGGGCGTTCTGGTGGCCAAAATTGCGGGAAAAACTGACATAGCGAATCCGGGTATCCGAAGCCGACATGGAGCGCAAAAGAGGAAGACTCGCGTCGCGGCTTCCGTCGTCGACGAAAATGAGTTCGTAGTCACCCTTTGTCCGCAGGACGGCGGAGAGTCGGGCGGTCATTTCCGGAATATTCTCCGCCTCGTCGCAGGCGGGCAGGACTACTGAAACGAGCATTCGTCTTTCGCTCCGTCGGGTCGGCCGATTATACTTTGTCCCGGTCGTAGTGCGGCATGTTCTCGGGCAGTTCGATGGATATTTCCACGATGCCGGCAATCTTGCCGCTTTCCCGCCAGGGGCTCTGCCAGACCATTTTCTTGATGCCGTTCTTGCGGATCGTATATGTGTTGACCCGACCCGATTCGAGCATTTCTTTCATCTTCGCGATGGATTCGGGTTTATGGCAGCCAAGGAGGCTTTTCCCGAGCATCGGGGCCCCATCGCTGTCGGCGAATGTGGCGCGCGCTTTCGCGTTCATGTAGACGATGGTGAAATCCTTGTCGCATACGGTGATCGCACCGGGCAATTCTTCGGGCCAATCTTTCATGGATTCCTCCGCAACACATCCTAGCCTTGCTTGCGTATGCGCGCAACTTGCCGCTGCCCGGTCCGATCGTTAGGATTGCCCGCGGAGGACGATATGGTTGCCGGAGACGGTTCGGGCGCTCTTGCGTGGACGACGGTGGAAGAAAAAAAAGTGTTTTCCTGTCCGGTATTCGATGTGAGCGAACGTATCTCACGAGGACCCGACGGCAGGACTGGCCGGTTTTCCGTAATAGAGGCGCACGACTGGGCTACGGTAGTCCCTCTGGTCCGCAGGGATGACGGCGATTACTTTCTGATGGTGCGGCAGTATCGCCATGGCTCCGACGAAGTGAGTCTCGAATTTCCCGGCGGCGTGGTCGAGGACGGCGAAGCTCCCTACGCAGCGGCCGTGCGCGAACTCGGCGAGGAAACGGGGTGGGCTTCCGGGAACATCATCCATGCAGGCACTGTGTTCCCCAATCCCGCGATCCAGGGGAATCTGTACCATGTTTTCCTCGCCCTCGATCCAGAGCCATACGGGGAAAGGAATCTGGACGAGCATGAGATCGTCGACGCTCTGCTGGTGCCCGCGGATGAAGTGCGTTCCATGATGGGCACAGGCGAATGCCGGCACGGGCTCATGATTACCGCCCTTTTTCTCGCGGAAAGGGCCGCGTCGGCGCTGTAGCGGGTTTGCCCGGATTGGGGCCGATTGGCCGGATTGGCCGGATCGGCCGGATTGGCCGGATTGGTCGAATTGGCCGGATTGGCCGGATTGGCCGGATTGGCTTTGCGCGGCCTTTGGCGCTTCAGCGCAGCTGGTCCAGACGCTTTTTGAACGCGAAGTACAATGCGACGCTCGCCAAGGCGAAAGGTACGAAAGAAGCGAAAAGGGTGCGATAGCCGCCCGATTCGGCGATGACACCTCCGAGCGCGCTGCCGAGGAAGGCAGGAAGCCCTACGCCCAGGCCGTTGAAGAGAGCCATCCCGGCGGCCCTTTCGCGGGGCGGGAACTTGATGCTTATAAAGGCTATCGCCGCGGGCTGGAAGAGCCCGTAGCACAATGAATGCAGAAGCTGGCCCGAGATCGCGCCGGCCGGAGTCGGAAATATCGCATAGATGGCGAGACGCAATGCCACACCGACGCTCGACAGTGCGAGCGCTCCCATGGGGCCAGTCCTGGCGAGAACCTTGCCCGCCACGAGCATCATGGGTATTTCGGCGCATGCCGAAAGTGCCCACATGCCGCCTACCGCATTCCACTTCAGTTCTTCTTCGAGATAAAGCGAAAAAAAGGAGTTTA
>JBDKUJ010000358.1:0-6261 GCA_039679665.1 Rectinema sp.
GCCGCGAAACTGGTACTGCAGGCGATCGTCTCGCTCGCCGTGGTGCTTGTTCTGTATTTTACGGGCGGCGAGGAAATGTCCAAGCTCTACGTACCTTTGTTTAAAAAGCATGTTCTCGATCTCGGGCCCTTCTGGATTCCGATCGCCGTCGTATACGTGACCGCGTGGTCCAACGCAGTGAACATCACTGACGGACTGGACGGACTTGCGACCGGTCTCCTCATCCTGGCGATTCTGGCGTTTTCGGCCCTTACCTACATCACCGGCCGAGCCGACTGGTCGGCATACCTCGGCATTCCCTACATCAAGGAAGCGGGCGAACTGACCGTATTCAACTTCGCTCTCGTTGGAGCCTGCATCGGCTTCCTCTGGTTCAACTGCCACCCGGCCGAAATTTTCATGGGGGACTCCGGTTCCCTCGCCCTGGGAGGCGTGCTCGGCGTGCTTTCGCTCATGGTCAAGAAGGAACTGCTTCTTCTCCTGATCGGCGGCGTTTTCGTAATGGAACTGGGTTCGGTGATGCTGCAGGTTCTGTGGTTCAAGGCGAGCAAGGGCAAACGCCTCTTCAAGATGGCTCCGTTGCACCATCATTTCGAGCTTGCCGGCCAGAAGGAAACCAAGGTTGTGACGCGATTCTGGATACTGGGCGCGATTTTCGCGATGGTCGCCCTTTCGACATTGAAGATTCAGTGAGGACCCGAAAAATGCGGACGGAATACGAAGGTACTGCGTTGCACGACTCTGGTGACGGGCTGGATATTTCCCTCGTCGCCGCGCTCGGTGCCCTTGCCCTCATCGGTTTGGCGGCGCTCTGGTCGGCCTCGTCCGGTTATGCGCTGTCGATCGGAAAAAGTCCGCATTATTTCGCCCTGCGCCAGCTTGTGTTTCTCGCCCTGTCCGCGGGCCTTTTCGCCATCGCCGCCACCGTTCCCCTTTCGTCGCTGCGAAAGGCGATGGGGGTTATCACGATCGGAGCCCTCGCATTCCTCGCTCTTCCGCTCATCCCGGGAGTTGGCGACAACCGGAACGGCGCAACCCGCTGGATCGATCTGGGTTTTATCACGATCCAGCCTTCCGAAATATGGAAAACCGTGATGGTGCTCTATCTCGCCCATATCCTGGACAAGCGGAAGGACGAGCTGCGCAAGTCCGAGGCTCCCCTCGTCGCACCATCCCTTCTCGTCCTCGCGGGTTGCGGCCTCATTTTCTTCCAGAACGATTTTTCCACTTCCCTGCTCACGGCCCTGGCGGCCATAATCGTGTATTTTGCCGCCAAAGTGCGCATCAGATTCTTCGTCGCCGTCGCGAGTATCGTAGCCCCTTTGGCCTGCCTGATGGTCGTCACTTCGGAATACCGGCTTGAACGCATCATCGGCTTCCTCGTGCCGGGTTACGATCCGCACGGGATGAGCTATCAAGTCCAGGGATCGGTCAAGGCGATCGGTTCGGGAGGTTTGTTCGGAAAGGGCCTGGGGCTCGGTACGCGCAAACTGGCTTCGATTCCGGAAGTGCAATCGGACTTTGTCTTCGCCGCTTTCGCCGAAGAGACCGGCTTCCTCGGAGTACTGGTCGTGTTCGCGCTCTGGGCTTTTGTGGCGATCAGGGTCTACAAAGCCGCCAGGGATCGCGACGATTTCGCGGGCTATGCGTCATTCGGTCTTCTTTTCCTCCTCTGCATGCAATTTCTCACCAATGTCGCCGTCGTTTCGGGGTTCGTCCCCGCGACCGGCGTAGCGCTGCCTTTCTTTTCCGCCGGCGGTTCTTCACTCCTGGCGACCGCGCTCGCCTGCGGTCTGCTCTGCAATGCGAGCGCGGCGAAGGGTTTCGTGCCGGTAACGTCCGAATCGGGCGTCCGGCCTATCGGAGGAGTCGTCCATGGCTGAACTGTCGACCTTGACGAGGACTGATTCCTCACGCGATTCTTCGCGAGTATCCTCGCGAGAAACGGTGCGTTCCGATTTTCGTCCGACGCAGAAACGCGAGGAATCCGCCCCCGAGGAACGCCGGTCGATCCGAAGGGAGACCGCGATCCCCGGATCCTCTTCCGGAATGCGCTCCCGGGCACCCGGGCACGACGCGAAACCCGCAAAAAAAACGGCCTCCAGACAGACCATCAGGATTCTCACTTCGCAGGATCAGAAAGTAGCCGCGAGAGTCGTTCCGTCGCCTGCCGCAGCCAGAGGGCATACAGGCTACGGCTTGAGGATTTTTGCGGCCTTCATACTGCTCGCCGGTCTCGGCGCGATAGGTTATTTCGGATTGCCGGAAGCGACGCGGATTACGAAAGTGAAGGTCGACGGCATGAAATCCGTGAGCGAAGCGGATGTCATTCCCGCGCTCGCGTTGACTGCCGACGTGAATCTCCTCAATGCCGATCTTGCCGCGATGGAATCCCGCGTGGCGGCGGATCCCAGGATCGCTTCGGTGCGAATACGAAGAGTCCTTCCCGACGGTCTTTCGGTAGAGCTGACCGAACGCAGTCCTGTCGCCGCGGTCCTCGTGGAAGAGGGCTCGGTATCCAGGCAAGTCCTTGTCGACGCCGAGGGTGTCGCGTATGCCTATGCCGATTCCAGCCCCTCACAGATGGGAATACCTGTACTTTCCGGAATAAGGTTCGAAAATTTCAAGCCGGGTCAGCGCCTGCCCGACTATCTGTCTCCGCTCCTCGGCGACATAGCGCGGATCGGGAAGGAAAAGCCCTCCCTCCTGTCCGCATTCTCCGAAATCCGCATCGTAAAGCTGGCGGACAACGAGGCCGAGCTTCTGCTGTATCCGCTGCATCGGGCGATACCCGTGCGGATGCCGCCCGCCCTCGACGCGGACAAGCTCGTTTCGGCGCTTTTATTGCTCGATATTCTCTCCGGCAGGGAAAGCTCTGACGGTATCGAGGAAATCGATTTTCGCACGGGCACGGTAGTATACCGGACTAAGGAGGGACAACCTGGCTGACAACCTGGTAGTCGGACTCGACATAGGAACGGCTTCGACGAGAGCCGTGGTCGGTGAATTCAATGATGAAGGTGTTCTCGAAATAGTCGGTGTCGGAGTAGCGCCTTCGACGGGACTCCGGCGCGGTATCGTGCTGAACATCGAGGCCACTCTCGCTTCGGTCGCCGCGGCGGTCGAGGCCGCCGAACTCATGTCGGGCAGAGAGATCAAAAGCTGCGTGCTCGGAATTTCAGGCGCCAACGTGGAAAGTCTGAATTCGCGGGGTGTGGTGGCCGTAACCGGGAAAGGCCGCGAGATCACGAGAGACGATGTCGCCCGTGTCCTCGATGCGGCCAAAGCCGTGGTGATCCCGATGGACCGCGAAGTAGTGCACGTCATACCGCAGTCGTATATCGTGGATGACCAGCACGGCGTCCGCGATCCTCTCGACATGATAGGCGTGCGGCTCGAAGCGGAAGTGCACATCGTGACCGGCGCGGTCACGACGACGCAGAATCTGCTCAAATGCGTGAACCGGGCCGGATTCAAGGTCGAGCGGTTTGCGCTCGGCAGCCTCGGAGCGGCTCGCGCGGCGCTTACTACCGACGAAAAGGAACTTGGCTGTCTCCTGATGGACATGGGCGGAGGGACGACAGACCTGATGGTCTTTTCGGAAGGCTCGCCCGTATTCACGTCCGCGGTTCCGGCCGGCGGGCTTCAGGTCACCAATGACATTTCGATCATGCTCTCCGTGCCGATGGAGGCAGCGGAGAGGATCAAGCGCGAATCGGCGTCCTGCTGGCCGGGCGGCATCGATCCGGAAGAATCGATCGTCGTACCCGGCATAGGCGGAAGGGCCCCGGCCGAGGTTCCGCGCCGCAAGCTCTGTTCCATCGTCCAGCCGCGTATGGAAGAAATGCTGCGGATGGCGAGGGACAAGGTCGAGAAGATGGGGTACTGGAAGCTCATCAAGGCAGGCGTGGTGCTCACGGGCGGAGCCGCCCTCATGCCGGGAGCCGCGGAACTGGCCCAGTCGATTTTCGGGCTTCCCGTGCGGGTAGGCATGCCTCCCGCCGTCGGCGGTCTCGAGAGCGAATACAGGAACCCGCAATATGCGACCGCCGTCGGCCTCGTATTGTTGCAGGCGGACGCCATACAGCCGGAAGTGCGACCTTCGTCGGGCGGGCGCGGCACCAAATCGGATAGGGGAAAATCGGCGGTTTTCGGCCGCCTTGTTGATTGGATAAAGAACGGATTTTTCTGAAACGCCGTACGGAACGCCGCGCAACAAGGCCGTGGGGACGGCTGCGCAGGCGATCCGGAGGAAGGGAGGGGTTTTTCATGTCCATAGAAATGATCGAAGATTCCGGGATTGCAAATCCGACCGTCATCAAGGTGATAGGCGCGGGCGGCGGCGGATCGAACGCGGTAAACCGCATGATCTCCGGCGGTCTGAAAAATGTTCAGTTCATTGCAGTGAACACGGATCTGCAGGATCTGGGGCGATCCCAGGCCGACATCAGGCTGGGAATTGGTTCCAAGCTCACCAAAGGTCTCGGTGCGGGCGGCAAGCCCGAAATCGGGGAAAAAGCGGCCATCGAAGACAGGGAGATGATCGAGCAGGCCCTGCACGGTGCGGACATGGTGTTCGTTACGTCGGGAATGGGCGGCGGAACGGGTACCGGTTCCGCGCCGATCATCGCGCAGATCGCGCGCGACATGGGCGCCCTCACGGTAGCCGTCGTCACGAGGCCCTTCAGTTTCGAGGGCAAAGTGGTGTCGCGCATCGCGGATGAAGGACTCGAAAAACTCCGCCAGGCGGTGGATACGGTCATCGTCATTCCGAACCAGAATCTCCTCAAGATCGTTGACAAGCGTACACCGATCAAGGAAGCCTTCCTCAAGGCGGACGATGTGCTGCGACAGGGAGTCCAGGGCATTTCCGACCTCATTACGGTTCCCGGCGAGATCAACATCGATTTCGCCGACGTGCGCTCGGTGATGGAAGGCAAGGGCGATGCGATCATGGGCATCGGCATCGGGCAGGGTGACAACAGGGCCATCGACGCGGCATCGAGAGCGGTGAACAACCCCCTTCTCGAGGATGCCTGTATCGAAGGAGCCCGCAATGTGCTCGTAAACGTCACCGGCGGCGAGGATTTCTCCCTGGTCGAATACCAGGAGATCGTCGACCTCATCACGGAAAAAGCCGCCGACGATGCGCATGTTTTCACGGGCTTCATCACCGATCCTGCGCTCAAGGACGAAGTGCGGGTAACCGTGATCGCGACGGGTTTTGCCCGGGACGCCGATCATGCGTCCGTGCATACTTCCTCGCGCAGCGTCGAACGGACGCCTGAGACTGCCATGGATCGCAATTCCGAACGCGGTTCCGACCGTCATGCTGCTGTTGCCGCAAGCTCCGCTGCCGCCGCTTCCGAAGCGGTCAAGACCGAAGTGCGCAAGGCTACGGGCGATTACATCTCCCCCGAAGAATGGAAGCTTTTCGCGGAGAGCGCCCAGGCCAAGTCCGGCGGTTATTCCTTCGACGCGCCCGCGGAAGGCGACGAACTCGATATTCCGACCGTGCTTCGCGACAAGCGGTACTCAGGCGAGAGGCTCGGGGCCAAGGCATGAGCCCCCTGGGCCTGCGATACCGGGCCTATCTCCTTGCCGCCCGGCGCCGATCCCCTCTTACCGCGGAAGCTTATTTGAGGGAACTCAATCTCCTCGAAGGTTTTCTCGCGGAACGGGGCGGCGATCCTCTAACCGCCGGATCGGAGGATATTCTTTCCTTCCTGGTCTGGAGAGGGAAAAGCGGATTGTCGCGGAGCACGATGGCCCGTGTCGTTTCGAGCGTGCATTCGGTCTTCAAATTCATGCGTCTGGAAAACATGCGCCCGGACGATCCGTCCGCCCTGATCGTGACGCCCAAGCAGGACAGGATTTTGCCGGAAGTGCTGGCACCCGAGGAAGTGGATTTCTTTCTCGGCAAAATCGACACGTCCACTTCAGGCGGATTGCGGGACAGAGCGCTTTTCGAGCTGATCTATTCCTGCGGTCTGCGCATATCCGAGGCTGCCGACTTGAGTTTCGACAGGCTGTATCTCAAGGAAAGGCTCGTCCGTGTGACGGGCAAACGCCGGAAGGAAAGGATCATACCTTTCGGCGATGCGGCGGCGTTCTGGCTCGGCCGCTATATAGAAGAGGGAAGGCCCCTGCTCGCCAAAAGGAAGCAAACCGAGCTCGTATTCCTCAACCAGGAAGGCAAGGGTATTTCGCGCAAAGGAATCTGGAAGCGCTTTTCGGGCGTGAGGAGCAAGTCGGGCGTGT
>JBDKUJ010000359.1:0-5193 GCA_039679665.1 Rectinema sp.
TTTCGCCGATTCCGGCGTATGGATTGAGGCGGGACTCAACGCCCTTCTTGCGCCCCTTCTGTTTTTGGCGCTCGGCTCCATGAAGCGATGGCTCATCACTGAGGAACATCGTCGATGAGCCGCCGCGGCGGAGGCTCCGAGGACCGGAAGCGCGGCGGAGACTTCCGGATACGTTTTTTGGGCTATCTTGTCGTCGCACTGTTCGTAGCGTATTCCGGCTACCTCTTCTATCTGCAGGCAATCCGGGGCTCCGAATACCGTTCCAAAGCCAGGACGATAGCGGTGCAGACCACGAAAATTCCCGCGCAGCGCGGCATGATCTACGACAGGACCATGACGAAACCCCTCGCCATCAATTCGGATTCGTTTGCGGTCGATGTGGTACCGGCGGAAGTGCCCTCCGATGTTCGGGAAGAGGTTTTCGCCCGTCTCGCCCTGACCCTGGGCATCAAAGCCGAAGAGATCGCCAAAAAAGTACCACCGTCGTATTACCACTTGTATCAGGCTATCCAGGTGGCGACCTCCGTCGACTATACGACCATGGCTTCCATCGCAGAGCGGCAAAATGATTTCCCGGGCGTGTACTGGCGCTCCAATCCGGTCCGGACCTACCTGGACGCCGGTTCTCTTTCGCACATTCTCGGGTATGTCGGCGAAATCACCCGGGACGAATACAAGGTCATGTACAACAAAGGCTATGCGTCCGACGACGTGATCGGCAAGGCCGGCGTCGAAAAAATATACGACTCCATCCTCAAGGGCAAGGACGGGCTACAGTACAAGACTGTCGACGTCACCGGCAAAAACGTTCCTTCGGGACAGGATCAGGTGGATGCGCCGGTCCAAGGCCGGAACCTCGTGCTCACCATCGATGCGGAGATACAGAAAGCCGCCGAAAAAGCACTGGGAAACCGGATGGGATCGGTAATCGTCATGAAACCCGCGACGGGAGAAATCCTCGCAATGGTTTCCTATCCCTGGTATGATTCCAACATTTTCAGCGGCAATGATTCCGGAAACGAATATGCGAAACTTCTTGCCGATCCGAACACGCCGCTCATGAACCGGGCGATCCAGTCTTCCTATCCGCCCGCATCGACCTTCAAGACCGTACTCACGACGGGCATAATCGAGGAAAAGGTTTTCCCCGAAGACAAGACAGTCTTCTGCCCGGGCGAGATTACCTATGGCGACCGTCTGTTCCGCTGCTGGGTTCGCAAGCCGGGGCATGGGTCCGTCAACCTGGAAAAAGCGCTTGCGCAATCCTGCGACATATATTACTGGCTTGTGGGCAGGGACTATCTGGGGGTTGAAGGCATCGTCGATTATGCGCGTGAATATGGGTTCGGAAAAGCGACCGGAATCGATCTGCCCAGCGAAGTCGAAGGTTTCGTACCTACGCCGCAATGGAAAGAACGCCGTTACAACGAAAAGTGGTCCGGCGGTGATTCCATGAACCTGTCGATCGGACAAGGCTTTATGCTCGCCACGCCTTTGCAGCTGGCCGACATGATGGCGATGATCGTTAACGACGGTGTCGTATACAAGCCGCATGTCGTCAAAGAAGTACGGGATCCCGCTACGGGCGCCGTGGTGACTCGGTATGAACCAGAACCGATCCTGCGTTCCCGGATTTCAAAGGAAACCTTCGCAAAAGTTCGCGAAGACTTGCGCGGTGTCATCACAGTCGGATCAGCCCAGGTTCCCGTCAATACAAAAGCCGTAAAGGTCGCCGGAAAGACAGGCACCGCTGAAATCGGCCTGAAGGACCGGTGGCATTCATGGTTCGTGTCGTACGGCCCCTATGATGCCCCACCGGAAGACGCAGTCGTCGTGGTGACCATGATCGAAGCCAGCAATCCCTGGGAATGGTGGGGGCCGTACGCCGCCAACGTAATCTATCAGTCCATCTTCACGGGCGAAGACGCGGAAACGGCCGCAAAAAAAGTGGGCGTCCGGCTCGATCAGCCACAGCTCCGGGGGAAAGTCGAATGAACAGATTCAGACTCCCGAAATTTTTGTCATATATAGATTTCGGTATACTTTTTTCCGCGCTCGCGCTGGTGACCATAGGCATTCTGTCGATTTTTTCCTCAGGCGTGGACGCTGAAGGAAATCGCGTTTCGACCGAATACATGAAGCAGCTCATCTGGGCGGTGTCGGGCCTGTTCCTCATGATGTTCGCCTCGTCCATCGACCTGGGCAGGTACAAGGACTATTCGGTCCTGATCTATTTACTGTTCATGCTTATTCTTATCTATACGAGAATAGGCGGAAAAGTCGTGAACGGGGCAAGATCCTGGATAGGGATCGGCGACTATGGAATTCAGCCTTCCGAATTCGCAAAACTGGCGACGATACTCTTTCTTGCACGATACCTCGACGGTTCGGAGGAAGAATCCGACATCAAGCGCCTCATGATCAGTGGGCTCATAATCGTAGTACCGGTGGCGCTCATCCTGCTCCAGCCCGACTTCGGCACTTCCCTGGTTTTCTTTCCCATCCTTATTTTCATGATCTATATCGCGGGCCTGGACACGAAATACATCGTATTCATCCTGCTCACGATCGTTTTCACGTTCCTTCTTCTCATTCTCCCTCTGTCCGAAAAATACCTCCTGAAGCGCAGTATCCCCGCGCTCTTCATGCTGCACCGTCAGCCGTACAACATATATCTGCTGGTCGCTCTCATCGCCCTGGCGGCGCTTTCTGCATGGGGCTGGAACCGTTACCGCAAGCGCTATTACTTCTGGCTGTCCTATTCGGGTCTGCTCGCGAGTGTATCGCTCCTGCTCTCCATCGCTGCGCAAAAAGTGCTGAAAGAATACCAGATCATGCGCCTGATGGTATTCCTGGACCCTGGAATCGACCCGCGCGGATCCGGATGGAACATTCTCCAGGCGGTCACGGCCATCGGGTCGGGCGGCGTCACGGGAAAAGGATATCTCCAGGGTACGCAGAGTCATGCCAAATACATTCCCCAGCAGAGCACCGACTTCATCTTCTCGATTATCGCGGAGGAATGGGGATTTCTCGGTGGACTCGTGGTGTTCGCTCTCTTCTGCTTTATTCTGTTCCGCTGCGTAAAACTGCTCTCGACCGTCAAGGACAGATATTTGAGCTTCGTGGTGGCGGGAATCATGGGCATGTTCTTCTTTCATTTTCTTATCAATGCCGGAATGGCGATGGGGATCATGCCCATCACCGGCATACCGTTGTACTTCCTTTCGTACGGCGGATCTTCATTGTGGGCAGCCATGATAGCCGTAGGAATCCTGCTCGGCATCTCCGCCCGAAGGTACCGGATGTGACCGACCGTTCCGGCCGAGCATTTATCGACCCCCTGCGCGACTTGGGGCATTCGCTGACCAATGTCGAAAAACCCGCACGCTATCTCGGAGGAGAGTACGGCTCTTTTCCCGCCATTTCCGGCGAAGATTCCCGGCTGCGGATAGCCTTCTGTTTCCCGGACCTGTATGAGATCGGCATGTCCAACAACGCCGTTCGCATTCTGTACGACGGATTGGGCCGATTGCGCGACAAAGTCGTCTGCGAGCGCGTTTTTGCTCCCGCTCCCGATTTCGAAGCCCTCCTTCGCGAGAAGGATGTCCCCCTGTACACGCTTGAAAGCGGAATTCCTCTGCAGGATTGCGATATTCTGGCTTTTTCGATCGGCTATGAACTTCTCGCCACCAACGTCGTCACGGTACTCGACTCAGGCCATGTCCCGGTACGGGCCGTAGAAAGAGGGGAGGGCGATCCTATCGTGATCGCCGGCGGGCCCGCTATATCGAACCCTTTGCCCTATTCGCTTTTCCTCGATGCCGTATACATTGGCGAAGCGGAAGCCGGATTCTACGAGCTGGTATCGGCGGTGGCGGACCTGAAAGCCGCAGGGGCTTCGCGGATGGAACTCCTGGCACGGATTCGTGAGTGCCCGGCCATATGGATGCCCGCCCGAGGGGATTCCGGCGTCAAAAAAGCGATGCGCGCGATCCATTCGGACTTTTCCCGCACAGCGCAATCCACATTCCGGCCTGTCGCGGTTCTGAAGACAGTGCAGGATCACGGAACCGTCGAGATCATGCGCGGTTGCCCCAACGGCTGCCGCTTTTGTCATGCCGGGTATTATTATCGGCCGCAGCGCGTGAAAAGCGCCGAAGCGATCGATGCCGAAGTGGAAATGCTCATCCGGGAAGGCGGTTGCCGCGAAATCACGCTCGCCTCCCTGTCGTCAGGCGATTACCCCGATATCGCCGGATTGATCCACCGTTTGAACGCAAAATGGTCCGCCTCGGGCGTCTCCTTCCAACTTCCCAGCCTGAAGGTCGACAGTTTTACGCTTCCCCTTCTCGAAGAACTTTCGGAAGTGCGCAAGTCGGGATTGACTTTTGCCGTGGAAACGCCCGTCGAGCGATGGCAGGGTTCCATCAACAAAATCGTCTCCTTCGACAAGACTGCGGCTATCCTCAAGGAAGCCAAGGCAAGAGGTTTCAGACAGGCAAAATTCTATTTTATGATCGGCCTTCCTGTGTCCGACAGAGGTCCGGGAGAAGCCAGGGCGATCGTCGATTTTCTGGCGCGCATTTCGAGTGTGGAACGTATCGCGCTGAGCGTGAATGTCGGTACCTTCGTTCCGAAACCGCATACGCCCTATCAGCGGGACCGGCAGATCGGCGAAGCGGAATCGCTGGAAGCGATAGGCCTTCTTCGCGATGGTTTGCGGCCATACCGATTCATCAAGCTCTCCTTCCATTCTCCCTTCACTTCGATGCTCGAAGGCATTTTGGCCAGAGGCGACGCAAGGGTGGGGGAACTCATTCTGGAAGCCTGGAAACGCGGCGCCCGCCTCGACGCGTGGGATGAACATTTCGATCGCGACCGCTGGCGGTCAGTACTCGAGGATTCCGGATGGGAACCGCAGAAAGAAGCACTCCGCGAGCGAATGCCTGAAGAAGCGCTCCCCTGGGACGACATCCGGATCAGTGTTTCCGCAGGCTATTTATCCCGGGAGCGCGAACGTTCAGAATCGGGCGAACTTACCGGCATCTGCACCGAAAACTGCGATCATCCCTGCGGTTCCTGCACTGAAGAACACGAAATAGTATTAAATACTGCACAACATGAAGAAGTATTGGAAAAATTGCCTGCTGCTTTGCAAATTAGCCTTCCAGGCACGCCGGCATACGATAC
>JBDKUJ010000360.1:0-6654 GCA_039679665.1 Rectinema sp.
TTTATGGAACCGGAACCCACGAGGCGGCCGTCCCGCAGTACCGTATAGGAATCCGATACCGCGAAAAGTTCGTCGAATTTGTGGGATATGAAAAGGATCGCCGTACCGGAAGCCTTGAGCTGCCGGATGATCTTGAAAAGATCCTCGGTTTCCCGTATGGAAAGCGCGCTCGTCGGTTCGTCCATTATGAGGAGCGAAGCGTTCATGGAAAGCGCGCGGGTTATTCCGACCATGTGGCGCTGCGCGACAGAAAGCTCCGAGACCATCCTGTCGGGATTGATGTCGAGTTCCACGCGCGCAAGCAGTTCCAGCGTTATGCGACGCATCTCCGGCCAGTCGAGCAGGCCGGTCTTGCGTTTTTTCAGCAGATGCCCGGTAAAGACGTTTTCCGTCACCGACAGGTCGGGAAACATAACCGGTTCCTGGTGAATCGCTACGATACCCGCTTCCTGCGCCTGTACGGTTCCCGCAAAATGGCGTTCCTTGCCCTGGAAAAGAATGCTTCCCGCGGTGGGTTTGTAGAGTCCGGTCAGCACCTTGACGAGCGTGGATTTCCCGGCCCCGTTTTCGCCGATAAGGGCATGCACTTCGCCCGGCCTGACGGACAGATCGACCGCATCGAGTGCCTTTATGCCGGGAAAATACTTCGAGACGCCCTTTATCTCGAGAATGTAATCGTCCACCGTGGACACTCCTTGGAATTGTTCAGGGAAATGCGCATCAGACAAGTCCCGCCGGACAGCCCCGCCCGGCGGGCTCGTCCGGCGGGGCTGTCCGGCCGCTGCCGCCGCGGTAGCGGCGACAGCGGCGGCCAAAAACCGGAAATCAGAACATTGTGGCGAACTTGGCCACGTTTTCCTTGGTGAATACGAAGGGAACGCCCATGACCGCATTGCCGTCCTTGCCGATGGCGATGTTGCCCATGCGTCCGGCCTTGACCACGTCGCCTTCATTGCCCTTCACCTGTCCCTTCACGAGGGAATAGGCGATATAGGTGGCGGAGTAGCCGAGGTCGATCGGGTTCCACAGGGCGAATTTCCTGCAGATGTCTTTCTCGACGTAGTACTTCATTTCGGAGGGAAGGCCGAGACCGGTGAGTTCGACTTTGCCCTTCAGGCCCTTGTCCTCGATCGCCTTGCCCGCGGCGGCGACGCCGACGGTGGTCGGGGAAATGATGCCCCGGAGGTTGGGATAGGATTCGAAGAGTCCGAGCGCTTCGCGATAGGACTTGTCGGAAAGGTCGTCGCCGTAGACGACGGACACGAGCTTCATCTGGGAATACTCGGGTTTCTTGAGCTCTTCCTTCATCCAGCCGATCCAGGAATTCTGGTTCGTGGCCTGGCTGGTGGCGGAGAGAACGGCGATTTCGCCCTTTTTGCCGACGAGTTCGGCGATCAGCTGTACCTGCTGGCGGCCGATGAGCTCTTCCTTGGAGGGCACGAGGTCGACCATGCGTCCGTCCTGAGCGACGCCTGAGTCGAAGGAAATGACTTTGATGCCCGCTTTCATCGCCTTCTTGGTGATGGGAACGAGCGCATCGCGGTCGTTCGCGGAGATCGCGATCGCGTCGACTTTCTGGGCTATCAGGCTGTCGATGATCTCGATCTGACCTTCGGCCGTCGGAGTGGCGGGGCCCTGGAAAATCAGCTCGACATTGCCGAGTTCTTTGGCGGCTTCGAGTCCGCCGTCGCGGCATGCTTCGAAGAATCCGTTGCCGAGGCCTTTGACGACCATGGCGATGCGGATCTTCTGCTGGCCGAAGGCTGCGCCTACGGTCACGAGTGAGAGCACAAGCAGAATGGCGACAAACCGGAACGATTTCTTCATGGAAATCCTCCTTGAGTGATGTGAGAACACTTAGAGTGTGTGTCCGTTTTCCGGAACGCGATACGGCGCCAATCTACGATATTGGGGGGTCGCTTCTACGATCTTCGCGGGAGAAAGCGCATTCGCCATGCGCTTTCTCCCGCGGACAGGATGGGCGGCAGGCGGTCAGGATCCGGGCTTGCCGCGCGACTCCGAAGGATATTCGCCGACTATTTCCTTGTACTTTCTCGAAAAGTGACGGACGTCGGAATACCCGACTTCCCTCGCCGCGTCGGCTACCGAGTGCCCCTCTTCGCGCAAGAGGCGGCGCGCTTCGTTCACCCTGAGCCGCGTGAGGTAGGAGACGATGGTATCTCCCATGCGCCGGTGAAAAAGAGCCGACAGGTAATTGGGGCTCAATCCGACCGTGTCGGCGAGATCGGCGACACTCAGCTCCGCGTTGAAGTTTTTGGCCATGCGGTCGAGCACGGGTCCGAGCACGGGATCGCGCTCCGGCGACGAAGGCAGCAGCTTGAGCCGCGCGAGGCATGCGCGCAATTCCGCCGGGTCTACGGGCTTCACGAGATACTCGGTGACGCCCAGCCTGAGGGCGGTTCTCGCGTAATCAAATTCCGTGAAACTCGATACGATAATCCAGTCGGTTTCCGGGCAGCCGGGCGCGCATTTCTCGAGCGCCTGCAAGCCGTCCATCCCGGGCATCCTGATGTCGACAAGGGCCAGCCGCGGCTTCAACGCAGCCGCCATCTCGACCAGTTCGACGCCATCGACCGCTTCATGTATATCGGACGGGGCGAAACCTTCGTCGAGCAGGAACGAGCGAAGGAGAAAGCGGGCCGGAGCTTCGTCGTCCGCGATGATCACTGTCATGAGGGAATATCCTCTTCGACCGGCAGGAAAATCACTGCAAGGAATCCCTTGCCGGGAGAGCCGGAAAGCTCGAGCCTGGCATCGCGCTTGAGCAGCTCCAGTCTGCGCCTGACGTTGCCCAGGCCTACCCGTGCGGCCGCCGCTTTGGCGGTGGGGCCACTGCCCTCCAGCGTCGAGGGGTCGCATCCGACGCCATTATCCTCAACTTCGATGCGTAATTCTCCGCCGGAAAGAGCGGCGGACACCTTTAGCCTTCCTTTGCCGCGCTTGGGTTCGAGGCCGTGGATAAGGGCATTTTCCACGACAGGCTGGACTATGAGTTTCGGAATGCGGCATTCGAGTACCGCATCCTCGACATCGAACAGGAAGGCGAAGCGCTCGCCATGCCTAAGCTTCTGGAGGCCGCAATACTGCTGAAGGAATTTGAATTCTTCGGCCACGGTCGCTTCGGTGCCGTGTTCGAGCGTGTAGTGCAGCATCTCCTTGAGCGCGATCACGGCTTCTTCCAGCCGCCTGGATTCGCCCATTCTGTTGAGGGCCATGATCGAAGTCAGCACATTGTACAGAAAGTGCGGCTGTATCTGTGCCTGCAGGGCCTGGAACTCCGCATCCTTCCCGGCGGCGAGAGCGGCGTTGGCGGCGACATTGTCTATCACTTGCGCCGCATAATCGGCGCTCGCATTGAGGCGCGACACTTCGAGATCGGTGAATCCGCGGTCGCGGCGCGCGAAGACGCAATAGCCCGCTTTCTTGCGGCCAGCCAGAAGCGTTGCGACAAGAAGGGAGGACAGGCCCGGCGCGAATCCCGCGGACACGGGATCGAATCCCTCCGCAACCGCGTCTTTCACAAGAAATATGGAATTGCCTTTCCGGACTTCCGATATGAAATCCGTCTGCCTGAATTCTCCGGGGATCCAGCCTTCCACCGGGCTGAAACCGGAACAGGCCGCGAAATCAAGCCCTTCCCTCTTGCGGATAAACATGGAAACGCTCTGGGCTCCCCCTTCCCGCAGAAGCGCCTCGGTCAGTATGGCCAGGATCGTGACCATATCCGGATCGTCGGGCAAGGCTTCGTTCACATCCTTGAGCACGCTCGGAATGGATTCGACATTCCGCTTCAGGTCGCCTGCGAGCTTTTCGAATGCCACCGCCAGATTTCCGAGTTCATCCTTGCTCGTGGAAGGCACACGTACCGAAAAATCGCCCTCCGCCACTTTGCCGATGGCTACGTCGAGCGTACGAATGGACTTAAGCGTGCTTGAACTCAGGCCGTACAGCAGGAAAACCGTAATCCCGCCCAAGAGGAGCACTGCCGCCCCGAGCGTGAATACGGCGATCCTTTCCAGCCTGTCGGCCTGCTCGCCTATCCCGCGTACGAACCGGTTCAGGAAACTCTCGAAAATATTGTTGAGGTAAAAAGACGAATCGCGGATTTCGCCGAAAACCGCATACAGCGATTCGTCCTTGCTTTCCTGGATGAGGATGTAGAGATCTTCGCTTTCGTTCGGATACACGGTCCTGAGCCTTTCGATGAGCAATGACAGATCCTCGAATTTCGTGAACGCCTGATCGGCCAGCGGGGCGGCGGTTTCGTAGGCTTCCTTCAACTCGGGATCATTCAGCAGGCCGGGAATGAGGGGGTCATTCATGAAAGCGGAGTATTCGTCGTGAAAGAGGCCGGTTTCGTGCGAAAGTTCGCGCCCCGTCGTCAGCGACCGCGGCGCCAGCACGACCGATCGAAGCGATCGGTACGATGCCGGCGTGAACAGGTCGAACACGACATCCTTGAGGAGGCTATAGACCCTCCGCGAACGTGAAACCAGGGCCATGCCGTTCTCGACGACATTCCGCATGGAACGTATCCGGGCGAATGTGCTCATGGAAAAACCGGCCAGCGCGGTAAAACCTATGAGTTCCACCATGAGGACGGCAAGGAATCTTGTCCTGATGCGCACGGTACGGAGTATAGCATGCGTCTCATGCGTGCCGCAGAGAACATTCCACGTGCGGCATGCATTGATTCATGACACATATTTATTTTTTGTCATCGGTTTATACCCATGGGTGAGAATTTTTCCGCGTTTTCCATTATCCTTATACAATAGAGATTTTTTATACGTCATATGATTTTTGAAAAAACTGCCGGAATTTGCGGCAGTTGCGCATGGGAGTAATCATGGAAAGTCCCCTCCTTTCAGTGCCCTTCGAAACGGCCCGCCGTTATCCGGAACGCATCGCCTACAAATGGACTACAAGGGAGGGTCCCAAAACCCGCAGCTACGCGCAGCTGA
Source organism: Rectinema sp. (assembly GCA_039679665.1). GTDB lineage: Bacteria > Spirochaetota > Spirochaetia > Treponematales > Rectinemataceae > JBDKUJ01. Next base: position 4,986 of record JBDKUJ010000360.1, read on the forward strand.
CCAGGACGATACGGGTTCTGACGGCCGGATTCGGAGCCTCGGGCGTCGCCTCGGCGGATAAAGCCGGTTTTTTCGTCAACAACCGTTTCGAGTGGATATGTACCGATTTCGCGCTGATGGCCTTAGGAGCGGTCAGCGTTCCCCGGGGCTCTGATACTGCCCCGAAGGAAGTCGCGTTCATTTTCCGCCACTCGGATTCGCGCTTTCTCATCGTGGAAACCGTGCAGCAGCTCGCGGAACTCGCTACGGTATTCGAGCCCGCCGACTGGGATCGCTGCGCATCCGTATTCATCGTCGAGCAGGGGGACAGGAAACTGGTACCCGAGCAGCTTCTGTCGAAAACACGCTTTTACGACGAGCTTATGGCCGAAGGCGAAGCCGTCCTGTCGCAGGAGCCCGACCTGGTGGAAAAGCTGGACGCAAAAATCAGGCCGGACGATCTCCTGACGATCGTCTATACCTCGGGTACGACGGGCAATCCGAAAGGTGTCATGCTCTCGCACGCGAATTTCGTCCAGAACCTCAGAGCCAACACGCCGCGCCTGCAGATCGACATCGAAAAGGCGGAAACCACGGTCGTCATGCTGCCTTCCTGGCATGTGTACGAAAGGGCATTCGAGTACTGCGGACTGGCGTCGGGGCTTACCTTCGTTTATTCCTCGGCAGGCCGCTTCGCCGCGGACCTCGCGGCCGAAAAGCCCCAGGTGCTGATCTCGGTGCCGCGGATATGGGAATCGATCTACCAGAAGCTCATCAAGGCAGTGAGCGAAATGCCCGCCGCAAAACGGAACCTTGTCATGGGTCTCATCAAAACCAACCAGGTGTGGATGAGCTCGGCGCTTTACCTGAAGGGTTGCTACATCTCCCTGCACGATCGCCCTGCGACGGCGAAGCTCCTCGCCGCCTTCTGGCACTCCGTCCGCTTTGTCTTTCTCTGGCCCAGCCACAGAATCGCGGGCCTCCTCTTCAAGCCTTTCAGGGAAAAGGTGGGAGGGCGTCTGCGTCTCGCCACCTGCGGCGCAGGTTCCCTGCCCAAATACCTGGATGAACTTTTCAATGCCATCGGCATAACGCTCATAAACGCGTACGGGATGACGGAGTGCGCGCCGGGAATCCTCTCGAGGCAAGTGGACAGGAACACCTTCGGAACGACAGGACTTCCCTTCGACAATACGGAAGTCGAAATCCGCCGCGATGACGGCTCGGTGACGGGGACCGGAGAGAAAGGTGTCATATTCGTGCGCGGCCCCCAGGTCATGTCGGGCTACTACAAGAATCCCACCGCGACCGCGGCGGTACTCTCTCCGGACGGTTGGCTCAACACGGGCGATCTTGCGGTCCGGTCCGAAAACGGCGAATTCATCATCGTCGGCAGAGCCAAGGACACTATTGTCCTCATGGGTGGAGAAAATGTCGAACCCGAACCGATCGAGGAGAAGCTCAAGGAGAGCGTCTACATCGACCATGCCGTCGTGTTCGGGCAGGATCAGAAGCAGATATCCGCGATCGTCGCGATCAACGAAGACGAACTCATGAAACTCGCCGCCGAACTCAAGCTTTCGCGGACCGAGATCATGACAAGCGGGTCCGCCTCGATCGAAAACGACGAGATTTACAACGCCCTCCTGCGGGAAGTGCACTCGCTCATAACGAAAGAACACGGGTTCAA
>JBDKUJ010000361.1:0-3077 GCA_039679665.1 Rectinema sp.
CTATGTTCATTATGCTTTATATGTACATGATCATCGGAGGCATGGGCGTCATCCTGCTCGCCAAGGAAAAGACGGATGCCCGTCTCATACTTCTCGCCTACCACGACGGCTATACCGGGACGCTCAATAGGGACGGGTTCATCGATTCGACGACCCGGGCGATCGGAGAGTGCGCATACCGCAACGAAGCCTTTTCCGTGATCCTCATCGATATCGATGACATGGACGGGATAAACGAAGCGCATGGTTATGAAACGGGCAATCGGATCATATTGCGCGCGGCCGAATTGCTGCGCGGCGAAATACGCTCACCCGACTTCGTGGGCAGGTTCGGCGGCGACGAATTCATGGTCTTCCTGAAGGGGATAGACCGCTTGAAGTTCGACGGCGTCGTGGCGAGAATAAAATCCGCCCTCGAAGGCGCTGCCCCGGAGGGAATCCGGTTCAGCACCTCGATAGGCGCCGTGACCTTCGATTATCCGGCAGGCAGGCAGATCGATTTTCCGCTCATCCACGACGCGTGCTATGGTGCGGTCAAAGAAGCCAAAAAGCACGGCAGCGGCGGTGTTTCAATGGCTTTGACCTGAGCGCCGGCGCATTTGCGCATAGCGCATAGCGCATAGCGCATTAGCGCAATAGGCACCCCGGCCCGGAACCGATGAGATCCTTCCGGCCCGCCGCCGCGAGGGCTTCCTTTGCGAGCGCGCGGTTTTCCGGCTTCCAGTATTGCAAAAGGGCTCTCTGCATGCCGCGCTCATGGTCGCCTTTGGCGACATATACTGGCTTGCCGTCCAGAGGATTGAAGCCGCATCTCCACATCGCGGTGGCGAGCGTTCCCGGCGTGGGATAGAAATCTTGCGTCTGATCGGGGCGCAGCCCCGAATCACGCAGGTATTCGGCCAGCTCGATCGCTTCGGCGAGACCCGAGCCCGGATGGCCGGAAATGAAATACGGTACCAGATACTGCTTCAGGCCGGCTTCGGCGCTCAGCGCGCGATATTTCGCGGCGAAGGCGTCGAATACGCGATGCGGCGGCTTGCCCATCAGCGCGAGCACTTTGTCGGAAGCATGTTCCGGCGCCACTTTCAGCTGGCCGGAAACGTGGTACCGCACCAGTTCCCCGATGAAGGAATCATCCGGATCGCGCATCGCATAATCGAAACGGACGCCGGACCGGACAAACACTTTTTTCACTCCCGGAATCTGCCGCAAGTCGCGCAGGAGCGCGACGTAATCGCGATGGTCGGGACGCAGGTTGGCGCAGGGTTCCGGGGCGAGGCAGCGCCGGTCCGCGCAGGCGCCGGTTTTTTCCATTTTGGCACAGGCGGCGACGCGGAAATTGGCGGTGGGACCGCCTACGTCATGGATATAGCCTTTGAAATCAGGCATTCGCGTAAGGGTTTTCGCTTCGTCCACTATGGCTTCGCGGCTTCGCGAAATGACTTTGCGCCCCTGGTGGAAGGTCAGCGAACAGAAGGAGCAGGCGCCGAAACATCCCCGGGCCGAAAGAAGCGAAAATTTGACTTCCGCCAGCGCGGGCACTCCGCCGAACGCCTCGTACATGGGGTGCCAGGCCCTTTCGTAGGGAAGCGCATAGACGCGGTCCATTTCGGCGCGTTCGAGCGGGAAGGCGGCGGGTTCCTGGATCGCGAGACGTCCCCCTTCATCTTCGACCAGAGTTTTGGCGAGCCAGGGGTCTGTGTTGCCGTATTGCGCCATGAAGGAGCGGGCAAAGGCTTCCCTGCCTTCGGGCGTATCGGGCGCGATGCCGGCATGCGGCGGAAGGAGTACGGCATCGTCGCGGTAAGGGGTATCGTCGGCGATGCCGTTTGACGCGGGCGCCGCCCACACGGTTCCCCTGATTCCACGAAGTGTGGTGTTGTCGAAATCAGGGCCACCCGGACGGGCGCATTCTTCGAGCCGCGACATGATTTCCACGATGGCCCGTTCGCCCATGCCGTAGACCAGAATGTCGGCTTTGGAGTCGAGGAGGATCGATTTCCGGACCGTGTCCGACCAGTAATCGTAATGCGAAAGCCTGCGGAGAGAGGCTTCGATGCCGCCTATCGCGACCGGCACACCCTTGAAGGCCTGTCTGCACATGCCCGTATATGCGATCACGGCACGGTCCGGCCTCACGTTGCGGCGCGCCTTGATGCCGGGGCCTATGGAACCGTCCGCGCGCATGCAGAGTTCGCGTCGGCCGCCGGGAGCGTATTCGTCTTCGGAACGGATTTTCCTGTTTGCAGTATAGGACGCCACCATGGAATCCACGGCTCCGGAAGTGATGAGCCATGCCAGGCGGGGCTTGCCCAGAATTCGGAAGGCTTCCACGTCGTCGGGATCGGGACGGGCCAGCACTCCCACGCGGTAACCCGCGCTCTCCAGAACGCGGCCGATTATCGCAGTGCCGAAGGATGAATGGTCGACATAGGCATCGCCTGTGACGATGATCGCATCGAGGTCGCCGGGTTTCATTCTGCGTGCCGCAAGATCGGCCGGATGGGCGGGAAGGAATGCCATGAATCGAGTATACGATATCGCGGATATTTAATCCCGCGTTCGGTCCTTGAGGGTCCTCACCGGCCCTTGCCGCTCCTGTCCGGCCTCTTACTCCCGGGCGGTTCTCGCGTTAGGCTGGGCGGCGATGGAAAATCAAGTGTTTCTGATCGCAGTGGCCGGTTTGGTCTTTGCGCTTCTTTTTGCTCTGGGGCTTATCCTGGGCTTGCGTCTGGGGCGGAGGTCCGGAAGGCTCGAGGCGGAACGGGATTTGCCCGAAATTCTGGAAGCGGAACGCGGTGACGCGATACGCCGTTCGCGCGCGGTCATCGGCGGGCAGCTTGCGGAGCAGGTGGCGCCCCTGCTTCCGGGCTTTCCCTGCGATCCGGGCGATGCGCGGTTCGTCGGCAAGCCCATCGATTTCGTCGCCTTTCCGGGAGCTTCGAGCGGCGAAGTGGAAGAGATTCTCTTCATCGAAGTGAAGTCCGGGCGTGCCGGCCTTTCCAGGGTCGAGCGTTCGGTGCGCGATGCGGTGCAGGACGGAAGGGTCCGTTGGGAATGTTGGCGGGCGCCGGGTC
>JBDKUJ010000362.1:0-2650 GCA_039679665.1 Rectinema sp.
CCGAAGTAAAGGCAGTGAAATCGCGGTCGCCGAGAATAGTCGCCGCAGCCGCGTTCAGCGTCTCGATACGGGGCTGGCGCCTGATGTGATGGGTCCGGCGCAGCGTGAAAGGATCGGGCTCGGCCCCGCAGGCTATGAAATAACGATAACGCCGCATCGAAGCGTCGAAACGCGCGTGGAAACGCGGCGGGGCCTCTTCCGCGCGCAGAATGCGCACGTCATGCGCCATGAGCTTGTTGAGCGCCGGCATGAATTTCTGCGCGGGTATGGACTCGATGTCGGTAAAGAAACCCGCCACCTGTCCCATCGCATGCACGCCTGCGTCGGTCCTCCCCGCGCCGGTGAGCGGAATGTGGTGCCCGTGCATCTTTTCGAGCGCTTTTTCGATCTCGCCCTGCACGGAACGTGCGTTTTTCTGACGCTGCCAGCCGCCGAAATCGGTGCCGTCGTAGGCGATGAGCAGCTTGATTGCCCTTTTTGTCATGATCCGGACGTGTCCCTTTCGATGATCGCGACCGCCACCGCGTTTTCACCTTCGTGCGTAAGTGAAATATGGATGCGGCCGCCGCCGGCCGCCTCGAAGCGCGCGGCGGCGCTGCCCGACAGAACCATTTCGGGCCGTCCGTTGTGATTGTTCAGGACGAAAATGTCGGTCAGCTGGATACCCGCCAGTCCGGTACCCATCGCCTTGCCGAAGGCTTCCTTGGCGGCAAAGCGCGCGGCGAGCGACAGCGCCTCTCCTGCGCCGCGCGAGCGGGAGGCGGCGATTTCCTCGGGATGGAAATAACGGTCCACGAGCCCAGGAATCTCTATCCAGCGGCGAATCCGGTCGACATGGACGATATCGATCCCCAGGCCGACTATCATTCTCCCTCCGGCGCAATGGCGACCAATTTGACAATGATCGATTGCGGTTCGAAGGTCTCGGCCACCGTGCCCGCGGGCGCGTTCACCGCGACAGGCACGGTGTGCGAACCGGGTTTGGTCAGCGCGGAAAGATCGACCGAAAGCAGCGAATCGAAGCCGCCCGCGGGCACGGTGGCGCTTCCGTCGGAAACATGCAGCCGCACTATGCCCGAGGGGAGAGCCTCGGCCAGGGCAAGACCCGGCGCCAGCCCGGTGACCGCAACGCGCACGTTTTCCAGCGTTCGGGAATCCAGGGTTTTACGCACACGTACCCGAATCTGCACTGTCCCATCGTCGACGAGAGAAATGAGGTTGTCCTTTTTCACGAGGCGCGCATCGACGGAAAAATCCGCCTTTCGGCTCCCCAGCTCGATCGATTCGGTCGCGATGTCCGTCGCCCTGGCGACCGCCCCCGCGGGGCCGGATATCTCGACCTCGGCGGGTTCGAGTTCAAAAGACACCAATTCGAAGCCCGGTTCGAGAAAGCCCCGGAACGAGGGCGTGACAGGTATCGACCGTATCGTCTTCCTTTCCATGCCGACTACGATTTCGCCCGGATCGGCGGACAGTTCCAGCGGGTCGACCGCCAGGGCCGCGCCGCGCCTCTCAAGGCGCACAGGCACGCTGTAGGCGCCTTCGGACCTGTAGCCCGACAGATCGACACTCGCCGCTATGTCGTCTTCGCGAAGGGTGTAGAGCGTGTCGCGCTCGCCGCGCATGGAAACGCGGACTGTCCTCGGGAACTGGCTCGACGGAACGAATTCGTCGTTCAAAGACACCACAAGGGGAATCGACAGATATCGCTGTTCGAGCCGGGTAAGATTGAAAAAGAAGAACACGAGAAGGGCGGCAGCCAGGGAAAGCACTTTGGCCGGCCAATCGTCGAAAAAGCGTTTGGGAAAAATCTTATTCTTCATAAGATCCTTCCGCGTCCGCGCCGCTGTCGTGCCCGACGTTTTTGCCCTCGAGAAGTTCGGCCAGGCGTTCGCGTACCTGTGCTCCGGAAAGGCCGTAATACAGTTTGGAATCGTAGGCAAGAGAGAGGGCGCCGGTTTCTTCCGAAACCACGAGGACTACGGCGTCCGCCTCTTCGGTGATACCGAGGGCGGCACGATGCCGGGTGCCGAAGCTTTTCCTGATATCCTGCTGGTCCGAAAGGGGCAGGAAGCAGGCTGCCGCGGCGATTCTGCCACCCTGGACTATGACCGCACCATCGTGAAGGGGCGTATCGTGACCGAAGATGCTCACGATGAGGCTCGTCGAAAGGAGTGCGTCCAGGCGGACGCCTTTCTCCACATAGGATTTGAGGCCGACATTCCGCGCGAAAACGACGAGAGCGCCGCGCTTTTTTTCGGAGAGTATTTCCGCCCCGGTGACCGCGGCTTCGATCTGACTTGCCCTGGGTTTATTGCCGCCCCGGAACAGGCCGCCCTGGCCGAGGCGGAGAAATATTTTGCGGAGTTCGGGCTGGAACACGATGGCAAGGCCGATCACGAGTCCGGGGGCGATGATGCCCAGAAGCCAGGAAACGGTGGAGAGTTTCAAAAAATAGGCCGCCGCGTAAATCCCGGCCAGGGTGAGGATGCCTTTCACGAGTTGCATGGCCTGCGTGCGTACCAGAACCTGATAGGCTTTATAGACCAGGAAGGCCAAAAGCAGAATATCGACGGCGGGGCGCAGGTAGTCGGTTATGAACTGGCCGATTCCCTGGAAATTCACCGGACAGCCTCCCCGGTTTTCGGCA
>JBDKUJ010000363.1:0-3563 GCA_039679665.1 Rectinema sp.
CCGCGGGATACTCAAGCCCGATGTATTCTAAAATCCGTGTCCGGAATCGCGACCTCCCGCACACAGCCGGCGCGAGTATCGCGAGTATCGCGAGTATCGCGAAGATCGCCGGCTGCGTCGCCGCAGCGGTCGCGCTGGCTGCGCTGTCGGGTTGCAGCTTCGATTACGGCGCATCGGCGCCGGGCGGCCCCGACATTCCCGAAGCCGTATTCAGGGGCTTCGAGCGCACGGAAATCACCTCAGGCAAGGTAACGTTCAAGGCCAGAGCCGAACTCGCCGAATACTTTGGCGACGGAGGGAAATACGTTATCTCGGGCCTGTCTTTCGAAGAGCTCGATCCGGATACCGGCAGGATGACCGCATCGGGCGAAGCCGAAAAGGCGATATATTACGAGGAAAGCGGTGACGCCGAGTTCTCGGGCTATATCCGGCTGTATTCGGCCGAAGAAGACGCTTCGTTCGAGACCGACCGGCTCAAGTATTCGGGCGCGACCCAAACGCTCGAAGGCGCTCCCGAAAGCACGGTTCTCATAAGGGTCGGCGAAACCCTCTTCATGCGGGGCAAGGGCTTTTTCGCCGACGTGGACGAAAAGATATTTTCCCTGCGCGAAGACGTGGAGGGGACCATATGGAACAAATGACGGCGCCCGGCGTATGCGGCGGTATTTGGGCATACAATGTTCCGTGCTTGCGCGGCGTGAGTGCGTGCGGAGGTGACCAATGAGCTTCGGTTCGGTCGGGGTCGGAGGCGGCGCCCGCCGGGGCGTGCAGCGCGCAGCGCTCGCGCTTGTGCTGGGGCTGTCCGTTGCGGTCGGCGCATATGCGCAGACTGCCGCGGAAGGCGTCAAGGATACGATCTCGTTTTCCGCGAAGCGTGTGGAAAGCGTGCTCGCCAAGGGCAAAGAAAAAACCATCCTGGTCGGCCAGGCCCGCGTCCTTACCGGAAGCATGGAAATAAAGGCCGACCGGATCGAACTCACCGGCACGGATTATCGCAACGTCGCCTGTACGGGCTCGGTCTCGGTCATCGATACCGAAAAAGAATTTTCCCTCGTTTCTGCGACTCTCGTATACGACCGCGAAACGGAAATAGGACTTGCCGAGGGCAAGGTCGAACTCGACGACTCCAAAAATGGCGTGATTCTCGACGCCGAATGGGTGCAGTTCGACCAGAAGGAGTCCCTGGTCGAAGCGAGAAACTCGGTCCACATCCTCAAGGAAGACTTCGCCGTGCGCGCCGAATTCGCCACTTTCAACCGTAACGACGAGAGCCTCGCCCTGACGGGCGTTCCCGTGGCCGCAACCGGATCGGGCACGATCCAGGCGGACAAAATCACGGGCGCCGCCGGCGCCGACAGCCTGGAATTCTCCGGGCAGGTGAGCGGTACCATTACGACGAAAAAGAAGGAAGGAACGGCTCCTTGACCCCATCCCTGCTGGAGGCCGAAGGTCTTCGAAAGCTCTACGGACGCAAATTGGCCGTGGCGGACATCGGTTTTTCGATGCGGTCGGGCGAAGTGGTGGGACTGTTGGGGCCTAACGGGGCGGGGAAGACCACGACCTTCTACATGATCGCGGGCTTCCTCAAGCCGACCGCAGGCACGGTACGCCTGGACGGCCACGATCTGCACGGTCTGCCCATGTACAGGCGCTCTCTGCTGGGATTGGCCTATCTGCCGCAGGAGCCCTCGATCTTCAGGAAAATGACGGTCGAAGAGAACATTCTCGCGGTGCTGGAAGCGCGCGGCGGCCTCGATGGCGCCGCCCGCCGCCGCACGGCGCAGCTCCTCGAAGAGTTCGGCATTGCCAGCCTGGCCCGCCAGCCGGCATACACGCTTTCCGGCGGCGAGCGGCGCCGGACCGAAATTGCCCGGGCCATTGCCCTCGAGCCCAAGTTCCTCCTTCTGGACGAGCCGTTTACGGGCATAGACCCGATCGCGATCCATGAGATCAAGAAGATCGTCAGGTCGCTCTCGGAATCGGGGATCGGCGTTCTCCTGACCGACCACAATGTGCGCGATACGCTTGACATCACGCATCGCGCTCATATTATAAATCTTGGTCGTATAATGATTTCAGGCGGAAAGGACGAGATTCTTGCCAGTCCGGAGGCGCGCAGCCTGTATCTCGGAGAAGAGTTTAGAATGTAACGTTGACGACAGCACCGGAGCATGCTACATTGAACGTATACCCGTACGGGGACTCCCACCATCACCATTTTCATACGGAAGACAGATGCGGTACTTCGACACTCACGCCCACATCGGGCTTATATACGATGACCCGATCGAGCAGCTCATGGCTTGCCAGCAGGCGAAGCAGGCTGGAGTCAGCCGGCTCGTGAGCATATGCAACAGCCTCATGGATTTCAGGCAGGTTTACGACAACCTGAAGTCCGCCGAACACGTCTATCATGCCGTGGGTGTCTCGCCGTCCGAAGTCCAGAACCCGGGCAAAGACTGGGTGAGGACGATCGAGGAATCGGTCAAGCTGCCGCGCGTCATCGCCCTGGGCGAGATCGGGCTCGACTATTTTCACCGCTACGGCGACAGGAAGAGCCAGATCGAACTTTTCATCGACCAGCTCGACCTGGCGACGCGCCTCGACCTGCCGGTCATAATCCATAACCGCGAAGCGGGCAAGGACGTGCTGGATATCCTGCGCGACCGCATTCCCGCGGCTGGAGCGGTGCTGCACTGCTACTCCGAAGACGCGGCCTATGCCGACAAAGTGCTCTCCATGGGGCTCAATGTCTATTTTTCCTTCGCGGGCAACCTGACCTACCGCAATGCGCGCAATCTGCACGAGACGGTGGAGATGCTGCCGCCCGATCGCGTCCTCATCGAGAGCGAGGCTCCCTTCATGGTTCCCGCCGAGTATCGCGGCAAGCGGAACAAGCCGGAATACCTGCCGTCGACGGCGTGGTTCCTCTCGGAGATCCAGCAGGTGACGCCCGAGGATGCGGCCGAGGCCACGTATCAAAACGCATGCAGATTCTTCAGGCTGACGCCCTGAGGGGCGAGAAGACTATGCCGGCGGTTGTCGATCCGTCGGGAAAGGGGCCCAGCGTGGCGGGAATCCGCCTGCGGGGCCCTTTCTTTCTCGCGCCCGTCGCGGGCTATTCGGACGGAGCCTTCCGTTCGGTCTGTTTCGAACGCGGCGCGGCGCTCTGCTACACGGAAATGGTGTCTTCGGAAGCGCTCACGAGAGGACATCCCAAAACCCGCCTTCTTCTCGAGCGAGCCCCGAACGAAACGGAATACGCTGTCCAACTGTTCGGTTCCAGGCCCGATGTACTGGGTCGTGCCGCAGGCATGGCCGCCGCCTGGAATCCTCTTATCCTCGATCTTAATTGCGGCTGTCCCGTTCCCAAGATCGTGCGGACGGGGGCCGGTTCCGCACTCATGAAAAATCCCGTACTGATCGGCGAGGCCGTGAGGGCCATGCGCGATGCGTCGGGTCTGCCGGTGACGGTCAAAATCCGTCTCGGCTGGGATGAAGCTTCGATCAATTATGACGAGGTCGCGGATGTCGCCGTCGAGGCAGGGGCGGCGGCGCTGACC
>JBDKUJ010000364.1:0-3014 GCA_039679665.1 Rectinema sp.
TGCCCTGGCTGCCTGGCGGCTGCAGCCGGACCCGCACCGACGCTTTGTCCAGGCGAAGATTCGAGAGAATCACGCCGGCCCCGATGTGTGCGCCAAGTCCGAGCACCGAATCGCCCACATAATTGAAGTGCGGGGCCTGGGCGCCTTCGAGCAGGACACAATTCTTGAACTCGCTGCAGTGGCCGAGGACGGCGCCATCGCCTGAGAGCACCGCGCCGCGCAGGTACGCGCCCTGCCTGATCTCGCTGCCCCGGCCGATCCATGCCGGACCCCGGATATAGGCGCCCGGCTCGATCCTGCAATCCGGTCCGATCCAGACCTCGCCCTCGACGATCGTTCCTTCGGGCACAGGCGAAAGGATGGCGGGCCCCCCGGCCGCCGCCAGAAGCGAGCGAATGAAGGTTTCGATACCTCCGAGCGCATCCCAAGGCCAAACAGCCGTCATGAAAAGCGCGGCGTACGCGCTTTTCGAAAGATCGAACAAGGCGGGAATTCCCTCCCGCGCAAGCCTTCCATCGTTTTCCATCGCAGGGCCTCCTACAGCGGAAGGTCTGTCTTTCCCCAGAGCGGATCGGGGTACACGCCTTCGGCGATCATCCGGGTGATCCGCGCCCTCGTTTCGCTCAGATCGCCGCGATAGGTCAGGCCGAAATGCTTTTCCCGGGTCGGAAGAACGCGGACTCGCACTTTGTCTAATTTTACAAGACTGTCCACTATGTATGGCAGGTAGAATTCGGCATCGGCAGAGCCCGCCTGCCTTTCCAGAAAGTCGCGAAAAAGTCCGTCGGCGAGGGGGAAGACCGCAGGCGTGAGCCCCCAGAGGTTCATCGATACGGGTGCATCGCTTGGCAGGATTGTCCGTACGCCGGAGGCGCCGACGGACACGAAGTCGCCATTTTCTTCCAGAACCGATACATGCTCGGTCACACCGCGCAGGAAGCCGTCCGGGTCGACGGCACAAATGCCGCGCGAAACCGGTCCCCAAGGGCTCATGACGTTACCGAGCCCGTAACCGGCCATGCAGAATTCGACCGAACCCGGCGAAAGACGGCAAAGCTGCGAACGGACGATCCGCAACGCTTCCCTGCCGTAAGAATCGTCGGCATTGATTACCGCAAAGGGTGCGTCGAGCCGGGACGCCGCACAGAGAAGGGCATGGCCGGTCCCCCATGGTTTGCGCCTTCCCGTCGCGGCGGCGAGCTCCTTGCGGGTGAGGAGCGAATCGGTTTCCTGAAAAGCGAGACTGAAGTTGATCCGCGGAGGAAGGCGCGACAGGACAGTTTTCCGGAAATCCGCCTCGATCGAAGAGCGGATCAGGAAGACGATCTCGTCGAATCCCGCTTTGAGCGCGTCATACACCGAGTATTCGAGCACGGTCTCGCCCCGGGGACCGACACTTTCTATCTGTTTTACGCCGCCGAAGCGCGACCCCATGCCCGCGGCCAGCACGAGAAGCTGGGTTTTCATAGCTTCATTATAGGAGAGAGTTGTCATCGCGTGCAGTGCCTCAAGTGGGCTGTCGACCGTCTTATCTATTGAAATAATCGCCGAAAGGCGTTAGGATGCAGGGGCTCCGGACAGAGCGCATCTTATCCTCATCCCTTTATAAGAAGGAACAACAATGGCGGATACCAGGAAAATGGTCATGATCGATGGAAACACCGCGGCTGCGCACGTCGCTCACGCGTGCTCCGAGGTCATCGCGATTTACCCCATCACCCCCTCCTCCCCCATGGGAGAACTTTCGGACGAGTATTCCGCGCTCGGCCGCAAAAATCTGTGGGGTACCGTTCCCCAGGTCGTCGAAATGCAATCCGAGGCCGGCGCTGCGGGCGCAGTGCACGGTGCCCTGACCACCGGCGCGCTTTCGACCACGTTCACGGCTTCCCAGGGTCTACTCCTCATGATCCCGAACATGTTCAAGATCGCCGGCGAAGCAACGTCGACTGTCTTTCATATCGCAGCCCGCGCCGTGGCCTCCCAGGCTCTCTCGATATTCGGCGATCACCAGGACGTTATGGCCGCCCGCCAGACCGGCTGGGCAATGCTCGCTTCGAACAATGTCCAGGAAGTCATGGACACCGCGCTCATCGCCCACTCGGCGACCCTGAAATCCCGCGTGCCTTTCCTGCACTTCTTCGACGGCTTCCGTACTTCCCACGAAGTCCAGAAAGTAGAAGAACTCTCGTACGAAGAGATGCACAAAATGATCCCCGATGCTCTCGTGCAGGCGCACCGCGCACGCGGCCTGTCGCCCGAGCGCCCCTCGATCCGCGGCACCAGCCAGAACCCCGACGTGTACTTCGCCGGCCGCGAAGCCGCCAACAAGTTCATGAACTCAGTCCCCGGCATCGTCGAACAGACGATGAAAGAATTCGCCGCCATCACCGGCCGCAGTTACAAGCTCTTCGACTACGTAGGCGCCCCTGATGCCGATCGCGTAGTCATCGTGATGGGTTCCGGCGCGGATACGGTCGAGGAAGTCGTCAACTATCTCGTCGGCAAGGGCGAAAAAGTTGGCGTTCTCAAGGTCCGTCTCTACAGGCCTTTCTCCTTCGAACATTTCGTGGCCGCTCTCCCCCCAACCGTGAAGTCCCTCGCTGTACTCGACAGGACCAAGGAACCCGGCGCCGTGGGCGAGCCCATGTACGAAGACGTCCGCACCGCGATCGGCGAAGCCATGGGCGCGGGCAAGTCGCATTTCAAGAGCTGGCCCACTGTAGTGGGTGGCCGCTACGGCCTCGGCTCCTTCGAATTCACTCCTTCCATGGCGAAGGCCGTGTTCGACAACCTCAGCAAGAGCGAACCCAAGAACCATTTCACTATCGGCATCAACGACGATGTCACTTTCACCAGCATCGAGTTCGATGAAGACTTCCAGCTGGACTCCGACGGCGTCAAGGAGTGCCTCTTCTACGGCCTCGGTTCCGACGGTACGGTCGGCGCCAACAAGAACTCCATCAAGATCATCGGCGACGAGACTTCCAACTCCGCCCAGGGCTACTTCTTCTACG
>JBDKUJ010000365.1:0-19705 GCA_039679665.1 Rectinema sp.
CGCGCCGGATCGGCCATAGGGCTGGCGAGCGTCATATCGACCATACCCGTTTCAGTCCGGACGGCACCGCCGTCCACAAAGAGATCGAGCCAAAGCACCTGGTCGACGATCGGGAAGCGAAGCTCGAGCGAGTTTTCCCACAGCGAGACGCCCTCCGTCCCGTACAGCGAACGCCATCCGCGGGCGTTGAAGGTACCGTCCAGGCTTACCCAGTCTTCGGTGATCTTGAGATCCGTGCCGGGCTGGGCGAATAAAGCCTGGAAACCGCTGTGCAATCCCAGGATGCCCGAGAATTTCCAGGTATCGGTTATCGGGAAGGAGAACATCGTCAGATATCCGTCGAGCCTGGTTTCTGATTTCAGGTAATGCTGGAATTCCGAAGGCAGAAGTCCGGTCCAGGTGAGCCGCTGGCTCGCATAATACCCGTTCGTCGGGTTGTACCAGAAGTCCAGATCGTTGATGTACGCTCTCGCATAGAGTTTATTGTAGAGCCGCCAATCTCCGTTGGCCTCGCGCAGGTCGAAAAGATAGGGCCTGTACTGGTCCGCGTCGAAGGACCTCATGCCAAGGCCCGTCATGACGCCGCCGCCCAGCCCCAGATCGCCCACCATGGTTTTGAGCGTATAGCCTGCGTTGAATCCGAGGCTCATGTTCCAGTTTTCGTAGGGCATGAGGTACTCTGCGGGAATCGAAGACAAAGTGCCGTTCCACTCGCCGGAAGCCGTGCCCGATGCCGTAAAGGGGTCGGGAATGTCCTCGGAAGCGAAAATCGGCGCGATGCTGTCCTGACCGGTCGAATCGGACTTGTGGGAGAAAGACAGCGTCAGACCGCCGTTGATCCGCTTGCCGAAAAGCCAGGATTCGCCGAACGAAAAAGCCAGGGACTGCTCGGTCGGCGATGCCGTGAGGTCGGCCGACAGAGTCTGCCCGCGGCCGCCCAGGTTCCTGTCGTTCCATTTCACGAAACCGGAAAGCGGGAATACGCCCGGCTGTCCCAGGCCGCTCAAGGTGACGCCGAACTGAATATCAGCGGTACTCTGCTCTTCCACAACGACGACGAGATCCATGAGGTTTTCGCCGCTGCCCTGCGTCATCTGCGGCTCGACCGCCGAGAAATACTGGAGATTGTACAGATTCCGCAGGCCGTCCACGATTTTGGCCTTCGAGAAAATGTCGCCCGCCTCGAGAGGAATTTCGCGCTCGATGACATAGCTTTTCGTTTTCTCGTTGCCCTGGACCGACAGACTTTCGATATGGGCCCGGTCGCGTTCCTGGATGGAGACAAGGTACGACACGGCCGCCGACGCCTCGTCCCTGGTCTCTTTCATTTCTATCGAATTGAAAATATAGCCCGACTCGTAATAGAGGTCGTCGATCTTCTGTTTGTCCTGGACCAGCTTCTTGTTGTTGATCGGAGAACCTTTTTTGAGCGTAATGAGCTGCTGGAGTCTGTCGGTCGAGAAAACCGTGTTTCCCGAGAAACTCATGCCTCCAAAATTCCACTGACGTCCTTCAGATATCGATACCGTGAGAATGAGCCAGTTCTTGCCGCTTTTTTCGTCTTTTTCATAGGACCGGAGCACATCGGTTATCTTGGCGTCGAGATAGCCCTTATTGCGGTAATAGTCGACGATCGCCAGGTTGCTTTCTTCGAGCTTGGCTTCCTGGAATGCGCCCGACTGGAACAGCGCCGCTTCTTTCAGGGTCATCTGCCCCTTGAGCACCCGTTCCGAAATCGAAGCGTTTCCGCTGAACCGGATCGCACGTACGCCGACCTGCTCGCCCTCGGTGACCGCAAACTTGAGGGAGACCGTCGTACCGTCCCCCGAAACATCGGCGGCATGCGTCACGACGGTGCTGGGATACCCTTTTTCGCTGTACACACGCTTGATTTCGAGGTCATCCAGGTCCGCCCGCGAAGGGTTGTAGATGGTGCCCGGTTTGGTAACGACGACATCGAGAAGTTCGGCGGTTCTGACTCTTTCGTTGCCCGAGATTTTCACCGCAGTGACCGAAGGTTTTTCTTTGACGGTAAAACGGAGCACCAACTTTGAATTGGACGAATCCGAAGGCAGGGCGACGGATTCGATCGTCTCGAACCAGTCGAGAGCGTACAGCTTGGCCTGCAGGTCGAGCCACAGTTCTTCGGTAAAAGCCTTGCCGGTATAGTCCTTTATGAGGGAATCCAGCTCGTTCGCATCGGCGCCGTGCAGACCTACCCACTGCACCGAGGCGATGGGTTTGTTCCAGAACCAGTCCGGATCGGCCTGGGCAAATAGCGCCTGAGCCGCAATCAAGAAAAGAACAGGGATAAGCGCTGATCGTTTCATTGTATTCCCCGCAGGATGGTATTCGAAAGGATGGTATTCAATATGAGATTCTCCAGCTTAAGCTGAGTGCTTGCCCCGCGACCAATGCGGCGTCCCCTATCGAGGGCGACAGGCTATAGGTGAGCATGCCCCAGGGCGAATCGAATTCGATGCCGACTTCGGAGTCTAGACGCAAGTGACTTGCGGCAACAAGAGGGTCCTCTTCAAGCCGGACCGATGCATGGATAAAGGCCGAATCGCTTAGATACTTGCCGACGTACAATTCAGTATTCGCAAGATAGCTGGCGAGCGGATCTTCGGGATCGGGGGAGCCCGCGGGTTTGGAAATATCGAGGAGCCAGCGCTGGAGGAATGTGGAGCGGAGGTAGATCATGTCCACTCCCAATGCTTCGCGGACTCGGCTTTCGAAGGCCTTGAAGACGTTGAATTGGGGAATGAATTCGGATGAGCCAATCACCGCTTCGCGGACGTCCAGGGAACCGGATGCGCTCGTCGTAGAGAGGATTCCGCCGCCCAGCAAGGCCAGAAGCTGGGATTGGGCCATCGGTGGCGTGGAAGTAAGACGCGGGTTCAGGTTCGAAAGAGGGGCGTTGTCGGTCTCGAGCGTTATGATGACCGGCCCCTCTTCATTGCTTTCGCGCAGTTCGGCGGTGACGTCGATCCTCGGATCGAATTTTTCCTCGGTTTCGGCGAAACGCACTTCTCCGCGTTTTATGAAGAAATTTCTCAGATAATAGAGAATATAGCCGCTCTTGATGGACAGAGTACCGTCGAGGGCCAAAGCTCCGCTTCCCGAATCGAATTTCAGCGTGAGCGCGCTCGACGGATCGGCCGAACCGTTCACGAGCGGCAGATCTTTCGAAGGCAGATAGAATTGCACCTGGCGGCCGAAGCCGATATCGGCCCTGATGCGGAATTCGCCCGCACCGCTCTCTTCGTTCGCGGGCGCGGCATTGGCGTCTCCCGCTCCCACCATCACCTCACCCTTCTCCAGAAGCAGCGAACCCCCGATATCGAGGAAACCGTCTTCGACCGCCATGTCGAGAGCGACGCGGGCCTTGCCGCCCGCAACGGTGATGCCGAGTATCGATCCGTCGATATCTATCGTACTGCTCGCTCTGGAGCTTGCGGCGACGGAAATGTCCAGGAGCTTCCAGTGATCCAGACCGGCTGACGCGGAAACGTCCAGGGAACCTCCACCGAAGGGCATCAGATTGGGGCCAAGCTCCACAGACTTTCCGGAAAACACCAGAGGTATGTCGAAAGGTCCCGCACTTACCTTGACGAATTGGTCTATATCGATTTTCGCATCCTTGATGATCAGGCTGCCGTTGATTTCCGGGTCGGCGATCGGCCCCTTCATGGTGATATCGCCGCCGAGCCGACCTTTTTTCACGATGATCGCCCCTGTCGAGAAAAGAGACCCAATCTGCGAAAGGTCGAAATCGATGGCCGCAATGGCCGCGTCTATGTTGCCTCCGGCCAGAGTACCCGCCGCCCTGGCCTTGATCGGGAAGGGCGCGGCCAGCGACAGGTCGAATTCGCCATCCTTTCGGTACACGAGCACCACCGAATCCTCACCCCCCCTGAACTGCAGGCCTTCTTCCGAATACCCACCGGAGAAACCCCAATCTTTCAAGATGGTTTCAGAAATCCGCAGACTTTCGAGCGTGCCCTGGAATTCGAAGGGGACAAGATCGCTTTCACCCAGGCAGGCCAATTCGACTTTCAGGTCGGCGGAAACGCGTTCCCCGCCGAAGACGGTTTTATACGTCCCGTGTACGCTCGCCTTCCGGTCGGTCAACGATACTTCGGCGCCGATGTTTTCGAACGAATGGCCCAGGTATGTTGCGGCGAAATTTTCCAGTGTCAGGATGCCCTTATCGATACTGCCCGACGTCGATGCGGTGATCGGCATCGACTTGTATTCTCCGTTCGCAAGCCTTGCCGTGAACCGGATTGCGGGAAGATGCCCGAGATCGAGTGTGGCAAAATCAAAAGCGCCTTCGACGGCGATATCGGCCTCAAGGTCGCCTTTGACGGGAACTCCCTGGAATCGTTCGACGGGAAGACCGGCGACTTTCGCCCCCCCGGACACCATTCCGGCCGAATACCGCAGATCGAACTGATATTTTTCCCTTTCGTTGTCATCTTTGAGGAATTGTCCGGCTATCGTCAGGAAGTCTCCGCCTTCTCCGGAGCCGTATCCCACGACCACCGGTCCGGTAAGCCCGTATCCGGGGCCCTTCAGCGCGAGGCGGCTGAAAACCGCTTTGCCGGGACTCAGTTCGGCGATTCCCGAAAGTTCCGGCAATGGCGTTCCGCTGCCCTCGTAGCGCGCACTCACTCCGGCGAGATGCAATGCCCAGTCCGTCCCGCTCCGGTACTCCCCCGTCGCCTTCAGTCCCGCCACCAGCCTCCCCGTACCCACCTTGACCGGAAGTCCCTCCGCTTCCAGCGTCAACCCGTACCCGCCGTTTTCAAGCGCCGCTACCTGCGCGAAAAGCCCGTAGTCTCCCGTCAGGTTCAGCATTCCTTCCGCATAGTCGACCGACAGGGCGTACTGCTCTCCACCGAACCCCAGGCTGCCCTTGAACCCGACAGTTTTTCCATATGTCGCGGTTCCCTGCAGAGTCGCCTCCTGTCCTCCGTAGGCGATTTTTAGGTTCTTGACCCTGGCTTCGGACAAGTTGCCCGCCAGACTGGCTTCGATACGCGCTTCGGCTCCATTCAGAGGTATGCGGAGGGCTATTTCCGGCGCGCTCCATGAAAGCCGTTTCATATCCGTCTGTCCGAATATATTGGCGCTCAGGATGCTTCCTGCGGGAAGCGCAGGCAATCCTTCGACACCGAACGCCTTTGCGAGCGAAAACGCGGTCGCAAGGTCGATCTCTTTCAAATCGATACCGAAGTCCGCTCCCTCGAAGCCCTCATAGCTTCCGGAATGGATTTCAGCGTGCAGGGGCGCGCCCGAAACGCCGTTCCAGAGACGACCGTCGATGGAAAAATCGAAGGACTTGCCGTTCAGAAGCGCACGGATATTCATGTCGCGCAGTTCAGCCGTCCCGAAGGTCAGGGAATCGCCCGAGATCGCATAACTCCCCTTGCCGCCTTCCACCCGCACCACGCCGCCGTCCGTACCGTGCTGTACCTTCACCGCTCCCGCCACCCCCAGATCCGCGTACCGCACTACCCCTTCGTAGCTCCCTTCCCACCCATCCTTCCTCACCGCCGCTTCAAGTCGCCCCATTCCCTCGGCATCCCCCTCGAACGCGACCTCTACTCCCATCCCTCCTACCGATACTCCTCCCACTTCCTGTCCCGCTTCCCCCGTCGCCGCCAGTCTCCCCCCATACCGAACCACCCCTCCCGTCACTCCCCCTTCCACTTTCCCCGTCAACCCTATCCCCAACAGCTCTTTCCATACCCCCGAACCCGTTACCTCCACCGCACTCCCCGGCGTAAACCCAGTAAGCGCCGCTTCAATCCCCACTTCCCCGCTCGTCACCCCGTACCGCACCGTAAGTCCCAGACCGTCCCCGCCCTTCCGCTCCGCTATAATCGTCCCCTCCGCTCCTCCCGCTCCTCCCTCGTACCTCACCCCAAACCGCTGCTCTCCTAAACGCAAGCCGCCCGTCGAAAGATCGGCGAGGAGCTCGGTGCGGAAGGAGGAAAAATCCTTGGCGGCATCGCCCGAGAGGCTCAAGAATCCGCTGAGGACGCGCGCAGAAGAGGCCGAACCCGCAGGCGCAGCTGACGATGAGCCTGACGAGGAGCCGGTCTGTGAGGCGGCCTGGAGGGAAGGCTGTGCGGCAGGCGAAAGCGGCAGCGTTACCGAATAGGAGGAGCGATCCAGTACGTATTCGGGAATTCCGCTTGCGGTCGAGAATCGAAGGGAAGGAATATCGACGGTGGCAGAGAAGGCGTCCGGGCTTTGCACGCCGATCCTGAAGGAACTGAGCGAAACCTGGAAGGAAGGAAGCGACGATGCTTTGCCGCCGCCCAAAAAAGAGGAAAGCTTGTCCATGATGGCCGCATCGCGCGGCAGGAGAAGATCGAGTCCGCCGCCTTCGACGCTGATGTCCTGGAGCACACGGTCGAATTTGCCGCCAAGGGCCGCAAACAAGTTCAGTTTGACGACGAGCGCATCTATGGACAGCACATTCCGGGGAGCGGTTTCGGCGTCGCCGGGATCGACGAGGCGGATGGCTTCGCCCTTGATGATTCCGCCCGGAGCCAGCGCGATCGCATCGTAGGCGAGTTCCAGACCGGTCGCATCGCGTACGGTGTCGCCGAGAGAGGAAATTACTTCGCCCACCTTTCGGTCGATGACATGTTCCACCTGGGGGATTACGAGCAGAGCGAGAAGAGTGGCGAAAAGCAGGGCAGATGCGACTGCCGCAAACTTTCCCAGGCGGGTACGTATCATTCCTGTGAAACCTGCGTGGCGCAAAATGAGATCATTAGATATACTACCACGCCATGCCAGCCAACGACAGCGACATTGACCTGAAAAACTTCATTGTCTTCGAAGGAATCGACGGTTCCGGAACTACGACACAGCTCGGGAGGCTTACGCACGCCCTCGAAGCCACAGGTATCGACCATTATGCGACAGCCGAACCGACCTCTCGTCCGGAAGGCGCTCTTATCCGGAAAATACTCTCGGGAGCGCTCGATGCGGCGCCAGGTACCGTCGCCCATCTTTTTGCCGCCGACCGGCACGAGCATCTGTACGGCGCCGGTGGCATCCTGGCCCATCTCGCCGCAGGCAGAACCGTGATCTGCGACCGCTATGTCCTTTCCAGTCTGGCGTATCAGGGCACGACCTGCGGCCCCGACCTGCCGAGATTCCTCAACTCGCGTTTCCCCGCTCCCGGTCTCACCATCTACTTCGCCATAGACCCCGAGCAATCGATGGCGCGCCTGGGTACGCGTGGAACTCTCGAAATATATGAAAAAATACACATACAGAAGTCGGTCTGTGCGCGTTATGCGGATGCAATTTCGGAAGCACGCGAAGCAGGCTGGAATATAATCGAACTCGATGCGGCCGCGCCTGCGCATGAAGTCACCGAGGCTTTGTTCGCCGCGGTCGGTTCGCACCTCGGAGTACGGCTCGCACCCGCCTGATTCCAGGGTTGGACGTTAACGGACGGGCGTCAACAAGATGGACGTTAGCGTATTGGACGCTAGCGGATCAGCATCGCATCGCCGTAACTGAAGAAGCGGTATCCCAGCCGGACCGCTTCAGCGTATGCGTCCAGGATTTTTTCCTTGCCCGCGAATGCGGAAACCAGCATAAGCAGGGTCGACTTCGGCGTGTGAAAATTAGTGAACAGTTTGTCCACGGCACGAAACCGGTACCCGGGATAGATGAAAATGCTGGTGCTTCCCGTCCCCGGTCGTAGTCCCGGCCGTAGTGCCGTCCCCGGCTGTATTCCTGGATCTGTCGAAGCATCACCCCAGGCCGATTCAAGGGTTCGCAGTGACGTGGTACCGACCGCGAGAACCGGCCGGCCCTCGCGTTTCGCTTCGTTGACCATGGCCGCGGTTTCGGAAGAAACCGTATACCATTCCTCGTGCATCCGGTGCTGTTCCACGATTTCGGTGCGGACGGGCAAAAACGTGCCCAGCCCCACATGCAGGGTGACCGTCGTCCGGCGAATGCCCCGGGCGTCGAGAGAGGCCAGGAGTTCTTCGGTGAAATGCAGCCCGGCGGTCGGGCATGCGGCCGACCCCACCGTCTTCGCATAGATAGTCTGGTACCGTTCGGCGTCCTCCGCCTCGTCGTTCCGCTTTATGTACGGCGGCAGCGGAATATGTCCATAGCGTTCCAGATAGGATTCATCGGCCGGCGGATCGAATTCCACGATGCGTTCATCATCGACTTCGGCGGCGATGCGCCCCTTTACACCGCCGGGAAAAACATAGGTCCTGTCTTTGCGCTGCCGGCGCGTCTTTGCGCACAGGGCGCGCCAGAACCTGCCCGTACCGGCTCCGGTTCCGCCGCTCATCCCCCGCAAAAAGGGCCCGGAATTAGTTCCGTCCACAGGCGACGCAGGTCCCAGAAGGAGGAATTCGACTTCCGCTCCCGTGTCCTCCGCCCTGCCGATGAGCCTCGCTTTCCGTACCTTCGAGTCGTTGAAGACCATCAGGGTTCCCGGCTCGATGAAATCGGCCAGCGACGCCACCGACGAATGGCTGCGGGAATCGTTGTTTCTGTCCAGTACCAACAACCGCGAAGCGCCGCGCACTCCCGTGGGGTGTTGGGCTATCAGCGCTTCGGGAAGCTCAAAATTGAAGTCGTCCGTCTTCACGCGGCATCTCCAGTCCGAGGTGTCTATAGGCGGCCTGTGTGGCGACGCGGCCGCGTGATGTGCGGGCAAGAAGCCCCGTCTGAATGAGAAAGGGCTCGTAATAGTCTTCGAGACTGTCCACGCCCTCGCCCACAGTGATAGCGAGAGTTTCCGCACCGACCGGGCCGCCCGCATATTTCAGGATCACGGCTTTGAGGATTTCCCTGTCGAGGCGTTCCAGGCCCAGCATGTCCACTTCGAGCCTCTCAAGCCCTTCGGTGACGATTTTTTTGGTCACGGTACGCGAACCAGACACCTGGGCGAAATCGCGCATCCTTCTCAGGAGCCGGTTTGCGATGCGCGGCGTCCCCCTGCTCGTCGAAGCAAGCAGAACTATGGCGTCGGGTTCAATGTCCACATCGAGAATGCCCGCCGATCTGGCTATGACAAGTTCCAGCTCCTGCGGGCTGTAATAGTCGAATCGCAGGGAAATGCCGAATCGACTCGCCAGCGGCGCCGAAACCATGCCCGCTTTCGTGGTGGCTCCCACCAGCGTAAAAGGCGGCACGGGCACACGCACCGTCCGTGCGGACGGGCCCTGGCCTATGATCCAGTCGAGCTCGAAATCCTCCATGGCGATGTAGAGCATTTCCTCGATGGCCGGCTTGAGCCTGTGGATTTCGTCGATAAAAAACACCGATCCGGGCCGCAGCGTCGTAAGTATCCCCGCCAGATCCTTGGGCTTCTCCAGAGCCGGCGCACTCGTCGGCTTGAAATCGGCCCCCAGCTCGGTTGCGGCCACCAGGGCGAGCGTCGTCTTGCCGAGACCGGGCGGTCCCATCAGAAAGAGATGGTCGAGCGCCTCCCCCCTTTCGCGGGCCGCGCGGATGAAAAGCGACAGATTTTCCTTGAGGCGCGATTGCCCCTGGAATTCGGCAAGCTTGTGCGGCCTCAAGGTGATTTCGCGTTCATCCTCGCCGGGATCGAAGGCCGGGTCCATGGATCCGCTGCGTCCCGCTGCGCTTTCACTCATTTCGAACCTCCGGCGGAGAGTTCCATGAGCACTCTGCGGAACAGTTCGCGCTCGCGGTCCGGGCCGGAGGGAAGTCCTGCGACCTTTTCGCGCACGGCGGCTTCGGCGCTCTTCCGGTCAAATCCCATATCGACGAACGCGCGCACAAGATCGGCCCATTCTCCGCCCGGGGCTCCCTTTTTCAGCATTTCCGGCGACGCTTCGACCAGGCGGCCTTTCAGCGCGAGTACCATTTTCTGCGCCATTTTCGGACCCACGCCGGGAATGCGCTGCAGCGTCGCCAGATCGCCCGCATCGAGCGCAGCCCCGAGATCCGAAGGCGATATGCCGGACAGGATTTTAAGCGCCTGCTTGGGGCCAATTCCCTCGACTTTCATGAGTGCGAGAAAATGTACCCGCTCGGACCTGCTGGGAAATCCGAAGAGCCGCATGCCGTCTTCGTAATGATGCAGCCATGTATAGACCGTCGTTTCGGAACCCTGCGGGCCAAAATCATCGATTGCCCTGACCGGCACGGAGATGTCCCATTCGACCCCTCCCGTGCGTACCCAGATCGAATCGACGCCCCGTCCCGTCAGAAGCCCGGTTATGCTGTTGAACATATGGTGTACAGTATAGCAGAAAGTGATGCGGAGTGAATCCCGCCTGTCAGCGCATCGAAAGCCCCGCGGGGCCCTCGTGGTGGATGCGGCAAATGGCTGCGGCCAAAGCGTCCGCCGCATGATCGGGTTTGGGGACCTCGCGCAGTCCGAGAAGGAGACGGACCATTTCCTGCACCTGGGCTTTGTCGGCGCGTGCGCTGCCCGTGACGGATTTCTTGATATCGTTGGGAGTAAATTCGGCCAGGGGAATACCCGCGTGTTCGAACGCCAGGCGGATCACGCCGCGCACTTCGGCGACGGGAAGGGCTGAAGTCACGTTTCTGAAAAAGAAAAGGGATTCGATACCGCCGCACTGCGGCTTCCAGCGTTCGAAAATCGCAGTGATTCCCGAATAGATAGCCGCAAGACGCTTGCCCGTAGGAAGCGTCGAAGCGGTGGAAATACAGCCGTGGTCGAGGCGCTCGAGACTGCCTGAACAGTCGCGTATCACGCCCCAGCCGACCGAAGCCAGCCCGGGATCGATGCCGACCACGACTCGCGGTGCGGTCTCGAATGCGCCGATCCCGGACACCGTCCGAAAACCTTATTCTTCGTCGGTTTCGGGAAGCTCGACATTGTGGTAGACGTTCTGCACGTCCTCGCACTCTTCGAGCCTGTCGATGAGCCTCTGAACCTTGGAGGCGTTATCCGCGTCGGGAGTGACCCAGATATCCGGCACCATCGAGATTTCGGCGCCGAGAGTCGCAAAGCCGGCGGCGTTCATCGCATTGAGTACGGTTTCGAACGAAGCGGGATCGGTGTACACGGAAATGCCGCCGTCCTCGCTGACTACATCGTCGGCTCCGGCCTCGAGCGCCGCCTCGAGGATTTTGTCCTCGGTATACTGCTCGCCGTCGTAGCTCAAGACGCCCTTGCGCTTGAACAGATAGGCCACCGAACCCGTGGCGGCGAGGTTGGAGCCGGTACGGGTGAGAATATTGCGGATTTCAGCCGCGGCACGGTTTTTATTGTCGGTCAGGACCTCTATGAAGAGAGCACCGCCGCCCGGAGCATAGGCTTCGTAATTGAGCTCTTCATAGTTGACGCCCTCGAGTTCGCCCGCGCCTTTCTTGATGGCCCGGTCGATGTTGTCTTTGGGCATGTTCGCCGCCCTGGCCTTGAGCACCGCGGTGCGCAGGCGGGGGTTTGAGTCGGCATCACCGCCGCCCATACGCGCGGCTATCGATATTTCCTTGATGAGTTTGGTGAAAGCCTGACCGCGCTTGGCGTCGGCTAGTCCCTTCTTGTGCTTTATCGTGGCCCACTTACTGTGACCGGACATACGAGCTCCTTTGCCCTCGAAACGGCTGACGCAAAACAGTAGCATAGGCCGGAAAAATCTGTCAACCGTTTGACCCCTTAAGGGGTTTTGTCGCAAAATGCGTCTTTTGCATATATATTGCGCATTTTACGCTATATTGCTGCGTATTTCGCGCCAACGCACATTCGGTACAATCACTTCAGACGTACTACCGTCTTCCCGTATCCGCCTTCTTCGGGTCGGGCAAAATGATAGTCCGCCACCGCCGGATTGCCTTTCAGATAGTCATGGATGCCCTTGCCGAGAATGCCTTCCCCCGTACCGTGGATGATCGAAAACAACGACAAGTTCTGCAGGGCGGCGGCGTCGATCTGCTTTTCGGTGGCAACCAGGGCTTCCGCGAGCCTGAAACCCCGCAAGTCCAGTTCGAACACGGCCCTAGCCGCGCCCGATTCGCCGCGCGGCGCAAGTTCGACCTGATATTGGGGTACGGAGGGCGAATCGGGCGCGGCGGCGCGGACCAGCTCCTTTTCGGAAACGGTGAGTCGCAGCGACCCGGCTTCGACGAGCCACTTCCCTTTCCCCGCGGCGCGCAGAACCGTGCCCTTGCGCCGCGCATGCCCCACAAGCACGGAATCGCCGGGCCCAAGCGGTTTTGCAGCCGCTTCAACGAGAATTTCCGCTCCGGAGCGGGCGCCGTCGCGGGACGGAGTTTCGGTTTCGTCGATCGCCTCCGCGCCCGCTTCCGCGACGCTGTCTTCTATACCGCCCAAAAGATCGCGTTGGCCTTCCGCCGCTTCGGCGAGGTCGGCAAGAAAGCGCTTTACTTCCTTGGTGCGCAAGGCGTCGGCGCCCGATTCACGCAATTCGCGCACGAGGTTTTCGAGGGTTTTGCGGCTTTCCCCCAGCAGTTTCTGCAGGTCGGAAACGCCTTTCCGGCGCAACTCTATCTCCTGCCGCCGCACGCGCAAACCGGCCAGATCGGCCTTGCGCTGGTCTTCGACCGCCGCTTTAAGCCGCCGCTTCCGTTCGCGTTCCATGACGTCGAGTTCGCGGTGTTTTTCGTTCAAGCCTTTGATGAGTTCGCTTACGTCGGTGCGCTCGTCACTCAGATATCTTCTGGCCGATTTGACGATATCGGGCGCGAGCCCGTTCTGGGCGGCGATATCGAGGGCGCGGCTTTCGCCCGGCACGCCCATCACGATGCGATAGGTGGGCGAAAGGCTTTTGGCGTCGAAATCCATCGAGGCGTTGAGGCAGCCGGGACGCGTGTATCCGTAATTTTTCAGAATGCCGTGGTGTGTCGTGACGACGGTGAGCGAGCCTCTGTCGATGAAATGGTCGAGGAGTCCCATCGCAACGGCGCAGCCTTCTTCGGGATCGGTGCCCGCCCCGAGTTCGTCCAGCAGGACGAGACTGCCGGCTGTGGCGCGATCGGCAATCCGCCCCAGCACCCGCATATGGCCCGAGAAGGTCGACAGTGATTGGTCGATCGACTGCTCGTCGCCTATGTCCGCCCATATTCCGTCGAACACGGCGAATCCGGTTTCGGAAGCGGCAGGCAGGCCCATGCCGAACTGATTCATGAGGGCGAACAGGCCGATGGTTTTCAGAGTGACGGTTTTGCCGCCCGTGTTGGGGCCGGTCACGATAAGGGTACGCGATTCTTTCGGCAGGTCCACGTCGATGGGGACCGCTTTGTTCCCGAGGAGGGGGTGCCTTCCCTTGATCAGCGAGAAGCCCGATTCGAGGTCTCTGGCCATCACATTGCCGCCGCGCAGGCAGTGAAGCGCACGCGAAAAACGGGCGTCCATCGCGGCCAGGCGTCCGGCCGCTTCGCGGATTCCGTGTCGCATCGCGTGCAGTTTTTCCGTTGTTTCCCGCAGGATTCTGAGAGTTTCCGCGCGCATGGCGGCGTCGAGCTGCACAAGTTCGTTGTTTTTGTCGACAAGGGCGGCCGGTTCGATGAACACCGTCTGCCCCGTAGCCGAGACTTCGTGCACGATGCCCTTCACCCTTCCGCGGAAATTGGCGCGGATCGCAAGAACGGTACGTCCGTCGCGCAGGGTCGGTTCTCCGGACTGGAGCGCCGGCTTCAAGTCCGGGTCGCGGAAAAACGATTCGGCCAGGGCGCGCAATTCACGGTCTGCGCGCTGAATGCCTTCCCTGATTTTTCGCAACGCCGGCAGGTCCTTCAGTTCGCCCTCCGGGCTCAGTACCGCGAATACCGTCGAAATGACCGCATCCAGACGCGGAGCGCCTTCGATGATCGCGGCGAGCCTGGCGCGGGCCCATCCATCGGGATCTTCTTCGGCTACGTCCTTGCCGGCATCCCTATCGGCATCCGGCGCATCGCCAGGCGCATCACCAACCGTCTTTCCGCCTTTCGTCTTTTTGGGCGCCCCGCCCGGCATCCAGGACAGGAGGGCCTCGTATGCCTTTGCCCAAAGCCCCAGGTCGTACAGCTCGGCGATTTCGAGAACCGTTCCTTCCTTGGACAGTATCCGCCGACCCTTGGCCGCGTCGGGAAAGAAAAGCTGGGGGGGTTCGCGTTCGCGCAGTTCGGCGACGAGGAGGGACACGTCTTCCTTCAGGGTTTTCACGAGCTCAGGGTCGTCCGAAGGGAGACTGCCTTCCACGAGCGCGGCGCCTTCCGGTGACGCGCAATACCCCGCCAGAGCGCTGCGCACGCGGTAAAAATCGAGCAATTCGAGACTGTGCGTTTCGTCGATGGCCATACTCTGCTCAGGCGGCTTACTTGAGTCGCCTGTCTCCCTCTCCGGCATGTTCTTCCGGATCATCGTCGTCCTGATCGAAGGTGGACGATTTATGCCGCCGCGAACGGGCCGATGCCGTTCTTTCCTTTCTGCCCGGGTCTCTGTTGCCGGATCTTTTCCAGTCGACGGCGCTTTCCAGCTCGTCGCGAATGCGCAGGAAACTCTCGTACCGGTCGGGATGGACTTCTCCGCGCTCCACTCCTGCCACGATCCCGCAGTTTTCTTCGTCGATATGCGTACAGGACAGCCCGAATCCGCACTCGCCCACGAGGCGGCGCATTTCGGGAAAATATGCCGCGAGGTTCGAAGGATCGAGTCCCCTCAGCGCGAGCCGCCGCATGCCGGGCGTATCTATCACTCTCGTGCCTGTGTCGCCGGGAAGCATCATCTCGGCCAGGGTCGTCGTATGTTTTCCGCGATCGTATTTGATGGAAACTTCGCCGGTTTTCCGGTCGAGCCCGGGATAAAGGACATTGAGCAGGCTTGACTTTCCGACGCCGGACTGTCCGGTGAGGACACTCGTCCTGCCTTTCAGCGCTTCGCGCAACTCTTCGATGCCCTTGCCCTTTTTCGCCGAAAGCACGGCGACGCCATAGCCGAGGCCGCGGTATCCTTCAAGCCTCTCGGCCGTTTCCGCGGGTATGTCGAGGTCGGCTTTGTTGAGTACGATGAGCAGGGGGCTGGAGGCCGCTTCGGCAAGCACGGCGACCCGGTCGACGAAACGCGGCCTGAAGGGCGGCAGGTGCGGGGAACTCACGCATACGACGAGGTCGATGTTGGCCGCGATGGCCTGTTCGGCCCTGCCTTTTTCGTTGAAACGGCCGAATACGTTGCGTCGCGGATTCAACGCAAGAATGAGACCGCGGCCCGAATCTGTCGGAGCAAGTTCGACCGTATCGCCCGCGGCCAGGCTGTTGTAACTGCCCGTGAGGGTGCTGATGCGTTTGCCTTTGATTGCGCAGAGTCTCGTACAGCCGTCTTCGCAGAGCACTTTGAACAGGTTGTTCGTCGCCGAAAGGACTAGTCCCTGCACTTGGTTCCTCAGAGCCGGACCGGACCGGCAAGTCCGTAGCGGGTGGCCCAGCGGGCGTAGACCGGATTGTGGGGCGGTTCGCCCGAGAGAAGGAACAGCCCTTCCCGGCTCGAGCTTCTGCCGTTTGGCCCCAGGACTTGAACGAGCCGCGATACGACCCCCCTGCGGGAATCGATCACTTCTATTTTGTCGCCATATAATTCGGCCGCACAGGCCGAGATATCCTCTTCGAGATGGAGAAAATGGGTGCATGCGAGAACGATGCGGTCGGCTCCCCGGTCGGCCAGGGCTCTGACATGACCTTCCACGGCGGCTCTGCGCTCGGCCGGCCCCGCATCCAGGTATCGGTGTTCGACGAATTCGACCAGATCCTGGGCCGCCCGCCGTATCACTTCAACGCCCGGAGCGTAGCGGGCTATCAAATCGTCGAGGTAGGGATCCTCCACCGCGCGCGCCGTTGCGAGGACTCCGATGACTCCCGTCCTCGTGGAGGCGGCGGCCGGTTTGACCGCGGGAACGGTGCCTATCACTTCGAGATGCGGGTTGGCGTCGCGTACGTCGGCCAAAGCGGCCTGGCTCGCCGTATTGCAGGCGATAACCAGGGCTCGGGGCTCGAACCTGGCACGCAGCCGCCTGACTCTGTCCAGTACGATATCCGATACCTGTCTGGAGCTTTTCAGGCCGTACGGGAAACCCGCATCGTCCGCGAGATAATGCAGGGTCCGTCCCTGAAGCTGCGCACGGGCAAGCTCCAGGTACGGCAAACCGCCCACCCCCGAATCGAGGAAGAGGATGGGCCCTTCGTTTTCAGTTGCTGGAATCATGGCCGCCGAATAGTCCTTCAAAACCGCGTCTGGCCGCTTCGGCGCCACTGCGGTCCCGGACGGCGCCTGCCGTCTTGCCCAGGAAACGGGGTGCAAGGGCGAACCAGTCGCAATGATTGCGTCTGTCCTTGTCCAGGATGGTCTGATCGACGATTTCGGCGCAATCCCGGTGGGCACCCGGCTTGTAAAACGCACAGGCGAGACAGACGTGCAGATCCTTGCCGCAGATGCCGCATGTCTCGTTAAATCCGGGTTTCGGTGTGCGGTCCATCGCTTCGCCGCAGTAATGGCACATGAGTCGATAGTAACGAGAGGAGCCATGGCGCGCAATAGATCGGGCCGGCGCGGGCCGACGCTCCCCGCTGCTCCCCGCTGCTCCCCGTCGCTCCCCGCCATCTGCGCTTGTCTAAGCGCCGCGGCTGTTGTAGGCTCGAAGAATGTTCCGCAACGATCACTGCGGCATTCCCGGCTGCCTGAATTCCGCCTTCGCCGGCACCGGCCTCTGTTTCGCGCACCAGGACGATCAGGCGGCCGCCGTCGAATCGGCTTTGCTGAACATCAAGGACGGAAAAAGCGCGAAGAATTTGGCTCTTTCGGGCATCGCGCTCTCCGACAGGGATTTCTCGCGGAAAAAATTCGTCGGCTGTTCGTTCGCCGGCGCAACGATGTCGCATGTCATGTTTACGGGCGCCATTTTCCGCCTGTGCATTTTCGATCGCGCGGTCATATCGGGCTGCGATTTTTCCGGCGTCGACATGGATTTCTGTTCGTTCGGCGACGCCGAGATTCTCGATTCCTCCTTCGAAAACTCCGAACTTATCCACGTCAATTTCGACGGTTCCCGCCTGACGGAAAGCACTTTTTCAGGCTCGAACCTGTACGATTCGCGTTTCCTCCTCTGCACGATCGCGAATTCGTCGTTCGACGACTGTGATTTCAAGCGTGCCTACTTCATTCCCTCCTCCGCCGAAGGGCTGACGATGAAGAATTCGAACACCATGGAAGCGGTGCGCGAGTTCGGGCAGCTCTACCGATGAGGCTCTACCAGCATTACTCGATCTACGGTTTCTCGAACTCGTATCTTGTGGGAAACGACGAAACGGGCGAGGCGCTCATCGTCGATCCGGCCGAGGTGACTCCCGCGATGATCCACCAGATCGAGAGCAACAGCTACAGACTGGATGCCGTCCTCATCACGCACGGGCACATTCATCATATCCGCGGCCTCAAGACGCTTTCGCGAATTTACGCGGACTGTACGCGTTACGCTTCGAGCGCGAAGGTGTTGGGTCTGCCATGCCGGGCACTCAGGGACGGCGAACGTTTCCTGGCCGCGGGCTTCGAAGTCGATGCCATCGCCATGCCGGGCCACTCCCAGGACTCCATGGTATTCCGTGTGGACGATCTGCTGTTCACGGGCGATGCCATCCATGCGGGCATGATTGGCAAGACCACCAGCTCCCTCAACTTCGAATCCCTCGCCCGCAGGCTCCGCGAACGTTTGCTCACCTTTCCCGACGACAACATCGTTCTGCCCGGCCATGGTCCGCCTTCGACGATCGGTACCGAACGCCGCTTCAATGTCGGCTTGCAGCCCGGCTTCGCCGAGAGTCTTCACCCGCGGTACGACTTCTTCGTCTGAGCCTTGGCCATTACGAACCGGGATCCGCTTATCCGCGCACGTTCAGCGCGGCCATGACACGCGCGAGCGTTCCGCCCCAGTGTCCGCGGGCGACGACGATATGGTTTCCGAGGGGGGCTTCCAGCAGTTCAGTGAGAAGCCGCGCCTCGACCCGAATTCGGGCCTGCGTCCTGCAGAGTCCTTCGCCCGACGGACTTTCCGTCATCTCGCCTTCCGCGATCCAGGCGCGGTTCAGTTCGGACCCGCCGAGCCTGAGCAGTGTAACAGGGCCTTTTGGCATTCTGCCAGCTATGGCGACGCCGATTCCCGATTCGAAATGAGACCTGATCCCGTAACTTTCCAGCCCATTCCGGGGCACGGTGCAATGCGCCAGGAGAATTTCGCCTTTTCCATCGACGTCCGCGCGGGGTTCGATGCTCGAAGGATTCGCCATCCAGGAGGGCGAGCCTGAAATCCTGCGCATCAGAGCGAGCGCAATGATCGAAGGCACGTCGCCTTCGCATCCGGCATCGATACCTTCGTCCGCGAGGCGGGAAAGCGCGTAGCAGCCCGTGGTTCCGTCCTTCTGGACCAAATCGAAACACCGCAGGGTGAGCGCATCCAGCCGGTGCGCCGCGGCGATGCTTTTCAGCGCGAGGTATACCCCGCCCGCTCTCGCGATTTCTTCCTTTTTCGGTTCGCGGCACCAGGATGCGGTGCTCCTGAATTCTTCCGTAGCGGCGTCACCGGCAGCGGCTTCAATGGTGGCGAGCTTGTCGCGAAGTTCTTCAATGCGCACGGGAATCAGGGAGGCGCCCCAGGTGGCCGCAACCGTGCCGGGACTGTGGGCCGAAGCCACAAGCCAATCGGACGGAGAACCAATCGCTCCTATCCGCAATGCCGAGACAGCGGCGAGGGCCGACGCGGCGCGCAGGGTATCGCGCAGAACTGCGGCTCCCGCTTCGTCGCCAGGTCCCGAAAGGAAGACAATACTTCCCTTTCCGCCGTCCTGACGGACACGGGCGAGGATTTCCATGGCTGCGGGCAGAGAATTGTGGAGGGGATGGGCGACGAGAATCGCATACGCCGCTGCCGGGGCTTTCGCCGCAACCGTCACTGCCTTCGCCGCAGCATTCGCCGTAGCCTTCGCTGCGACCTTTCCGGCGTCCATTGCCGCCAGAGCGAGCGCTTCCGTCCCTCCGGTCAGAATGAACAATACGGAAGGAAGACCGGCATTTCCGCCGCCGTCCTCGGCTCCCAGTCTGATCCCTCCTTCTTTTTCAAGAAGCGGCGCATAGGACGAAAAGAGGCGTTCGACCGCCCCGGCATCGTGCAGTGCGGATGAAAGAACCTTGTATTCGAAATGCGAGTCCATATGCCCTCCCTCGATCAAAGCGCTTCGGCGGCGAAGCGCCTGCCGCCCGATACGAAGCTGTCCTGGCTCTGTACGAGCCTGAGTTCCCTCGACCCGTCGGCGAAGCTGCGTTCGAATACCGAATATACTGAATCGGCCATCAGTTCCAGTGCTGCCTGCGGATTTCCGGTTTTGAGATATTGGCCGAGGAAAAGCGCCGAAACGAGATCTCCGGCGCCATTGGGCGCCGGAATGAGCGGAAGTTCCGGCGTCCGCACGCGATAAAGCGTTCCCCGATACGAAAGCAGCATCGAAATATAGCCATCCTCGCCGAACTCAGGCTTGAAGCTCGTGAGCAGCACGAGTCCGGGCCCCATGTCGTGCAGGATCGAGCAGGCTTTTCTTGCGTCGGCCAGAGTGCGGATAGTCATACCCGTCAGGGCTTCCGCCTCGAACTGGTTCGGCTTGATGAGGTCGGCGGCGGGGATGGCGCGCGATTTCATGAATTCCGGAATGCCGGGACGCACGAAAA
>JBDKUJ010000366.1:0-3709 GCA_039679665.1 Rectinema sp.
GCAAAACCTACGATCATCTTTTCCATTATCTTCTGCACGGAACGAAGGAAATGCGGGCATTCTGGTCGCCCAGCACGAACGTCGACATGTTTGCGCGGACTGTTCCGGTTGACTACGCGCTGATGAAGGCGCGCGCAAGAGCGCTTTCACGCGTTCTCGACGGCTCGGTTTCCGTCCGCGTGACCGCTCCCGGCGGAACGGATGTCGTCCTGGGCCTGCGCGGTCGGAAGACGATGGCGGACGACGGTGATTTCTCGAAACCGGGATCGGGCGGAAATCTGCCCGCGGGTGAAGTGTTTCTGTCGCCGGAACTGCACACCATGAATGGACTCGTCGTCTACGACGGATCCATTTCCGACACCGTCGGCGACATCGTGATACATGAGCCGATCCGCTGCACGATATCGGGCGGTTTCGTCATGTCGGTCGAAGGCGGCGAAGAAGCCCGAAAACTGGAAGCCGCACTGCAGCGCGGGCTGGAATTGGCGGCGCGCTTCGGACGCGAGGGGCGTTTCGACCCGGAAACCGCCCTGCGCTACGGCACGAACGCGCGGCACATCGGCGAACTGGGAATCGGCCTCAATCCGAAGGCCGAAATCCGCGGCAACATGCTCGAGGACGAAAAAGTGCTCGGCACCTGCCATTTCGCGATCGGTTCGAACTACGACGAAGACGCCCCCGCGATGATCCATCTGGACGGGCTCGTGCGCAATCCGACCATTCTGGCGCGCACCGAGTCCGGCACGGAAGTCGTGCTCATGAAGGGCGGAATTCTCAGCCTGGACTGAAAGACCCAAGGTCGCCGTCCGCCGTATCCCGGTTTCGATTCGCGCCGCGGAAGTCCGCTCAGTCCGGCCGCGGATCGGAGCCGGCGGCGGCGATATCGTCCGCGGTATCACCCGCGGTATCGATGTTACCCTTTTTGCCGGCTTTGGGTTTTTTGTCTTTATGCCGTTTTGCGGTCGAGCCCGTACGCTGTTTTTCGGCGGATTCGATTCGCTTTTTTTGTTCTTCTTCCATCTCGCCGACAAGCGCCAAAAGCTTTTCGGCGGCGAATGCTAATGTACCCGCCTCCACCGCCAGTTTGAGCGACATATCCCGCAACGTTTTCGTTTCCTTTCCTTCCGGGAAATCGATCATCGCAGTTTCGAGCGTTTCTTTCGTTTCTTTCAGCGACTCGTCGAGCGTCCGCCTGAACAGATCGTAGAACTCTTCGAAATTCTGTTTCGAAGCATCGTTACTCAGGGGAGTTTTACCCTGAGGCCGTACGTCCGCCGGCCACTCCCGGTCGTTCAATAAAATGGCCAAATCCGGAATGGAAAGAACGCGTTTGA
This sequence comes from Rectinema sp., assembly GCA_039679665.1. GTDB lineage: Bacteria > Spirochaetota > Spirochaetia > Treponematales > Rectinemataceae > JBDKUJ01. The sequence continues at coordinate 1,335 of JBDKUJ010000366.1, forward strand.
GCGTACAGACGACTAAAAGACGCGCCAGATGATCCTGCGTGTATTTTTTGCCTTCGGTTCGGGGGATCACGCTGCCTTTTATATAATTATTTATCATTGAAGGCGTTATCACACGCTCGACAGCATCGACCCTGAAAGGATCGAGCTGACGCTCGAGATAGGTGGTGACTTGGTCCATGTAGAGACCGATATCGGGCAGGTTTTTCCATTCCGACAGTCCCGGTCCGGAGAACGAAACGGCATGCCGTTTGAGCTTATTTCTGAAAGACTCGGTTCCGGAGTCGTCGACGCCCTGCCCTTCGAGTTCGGACGCATGCGCCGCGGGTTGCGAATCCCGGACTTCGGTCGGAGCATTCCCCGGTCCGCGATGGTTTTTCCGATCGTTCGACATGACGTCGACGATATCATGCAGGCCTCAAAATCTCAACACATCGCCCACGACATGTTGACAAGTTCGATATAACGCTATAATGTTTACAATAACAGCTAACATGGTTATTAAAACCATATTGGACGGTATCGCAAATGCTTCCAAGCACTGTGTGCATGTTCGGAGATTCGGTCGCCAGGGGAATCGTACTGGATGAAACGGGCAAATACTCGCCGATCCGGGAATCGTTCGGCGCTCTTGCCGCGTCCAGGCTCGGCATCGAGCTTGTCAATAAATCGCGGTTCGGCTGCACCATAACCAAGGGAAGGGAATTGCTCGCGCATTACCTCGCCCGCGCCGCTTCCCCCGCGCCCAGTGTGGCCCTGCTCGAATTCGGCGGCAACGATTGCGATTTCCATTGGGATCAGATCGCCGGCGCGCCGCGGGAAAAACACGAACCGCTGACACCCATCGAGACATTCGGCCGCATCTATCGCGATATGATCGATTCCCTTCGGGCGAATTGCATCACGCCCATCCTTATGACGCTCCCCCCTCTCGAACCCGAACGCTATTTCGCGTGGTTTACGCGCACGGGTCTGGACGGTTCGGCCATACTTTCCTGGCTGGGCGACGTGCATCAGATTTACCGCTGGCACGAGCGCTACAACGAAGCCGTATGGGAAACGGCGCTCGACAAAGACTGTCCCATCGTCGACATCCGGGCGGCTTTTCTCGAACACAAGAATTACCGCGATTATATCTGCAACGACGGGATACACCCCAACAAGGCCGGACATCGCCTGATCGAAGAAGCGCTCCTCGCCGGCGTCGCGAACCTGGTGGCAAAGCGCGACCTGCGCTCTGGCCAAGAGCCGATCCGCGCGATGGCCTGACGCGACCGCCCGAGCGGAAGGCGGGCGAAAGGCGGCTTCATGGCGCCGACACCGCCTTCAAGGTCCGTGACATCGAGGGTGTGGACTTGCTATACTCCCCGCATGGAACCGAATCGATCTGCGCATTGGGCTGACCAGACAGCCGACAGGATCATCGCCGAATGGGGCGACAGGGACAGTTACACCTGCGCTTCGGGCATCACGCCTTCGGGCACAGTCCATGTGGGGAACTTCCGCGAGATGATCTCCGTGGACCTCGTGGTGCGCGCACTCCGCCGCCTGGGCAAAAAAGTGCGTTTCATCTACAGCTGGGACGACTACGACGTTTTCAGGAAAGTCCCGCTCAACATGCCCAAACAGGACGAGTTGAGCGCATACCTGCGCTTCCCCATCACCATGGTGCCCGATCCCTGGGACCGCGACGAATCCTACGCCCGCCATCACGAGGTGGACGTCGAGACCGTGCTGCCGGCAGTGGGCATCCACCCTGAATTCATCAGGCAGGCGGACCGCTACCGTGCGGGAACCTATGCCGAAGGCATGCGCCGCGCCCTCGAAATGCGCGACCTCCTCAAGATCACCCTCGACAAGTACCGCGACGAGGATCACAAGATCCAGGGCGAATGGTGGCCCGTTTCCGTGTTCTGCTCCGCCTGCAACCGCGATACCACCGAGATCGACGGCTGGGACGGCGACTGGGGCCTCTCTTACCACTGCGATTCCTGCGGCCACAAGGAAACCGGCGATCTGCATACGCTGAAGGGCGCAAAACTGGTCTGGCGCGTCGACTGGCCCATGCGCTGGAGCTATGAAAAAGTCGATTTCGAGCCCGCCGGCAAGGATCACCACTCACAGGGCGGCTCTTTCGACACATCGAAGCATGTGGTAGAGGAAGTGTACGGCCGCAAGCCGCCGGTGACTTTCCGCTACGATTTCATCGGCATCAAGGGCTCGCCGGGAAAAATGTCCTCATCCAAGGGCAAAGTCGTCGATCTGCCCGACCTCCTGCGTGTGTACCAGCCCGAAATCGTGCGCTACCTTTTCGCGGGCACGAGGCCGAACACCGAATTCGTCATCAGCTTCGACCTGGACGTAATCAAGATTTACGA
>JBDKUJ010000367.1:0-1638 GCA_039679665.1 Rectinema sp.
ATCGCCGCCGCGAGGGGGTGCCTTGACCTTGATTCCGCGGCCGCCGCAACTTTCAGGAGCCGTTCTTCCGTCACTCCCGCGGCCGGATGCGCGCTGAGTACCCGGAAATGCCCTTCGGTAAGGGTACCCGTCTTGTCGAACACAACGTTTTTCGCCCTGGCGAGCGCATCCATCACGGAAGAGCCCTTCATAAGGATACCGCGTTTCGCCGCTCCGCCGAGACCGCCGAAATAGCCCAGAGGAACGCTGACCACCAGGGCGCAGGGGCAGGAAATGACCAGCATGGCCAGCGCGCGATACAGCCACCGGTCGAAGCTTTCGCCGGGGATGAAAAGGGGAGGGATCACCGCGATCGCGGCAGCCAGACCTACGACGATGGGCGTATACACCGCGGCGAACCGCGAAACGATACCCTCGATCCTCGATTTTCTCCTTGTGGCGTCTTCCACGAGCGTCATGATGCGCGCCACCTGGCTTTCCGACGCCGCCCTGGTCGCGCGGATAACCACCGAACCGTCGACGGCGATGTATCCGGCATAGACCTCATCCCCACAGGATGCTTTTCTCGATTCAGGCTCCCCCGTGATGGCCGAAGTGTCCAGCCAGGTTTCGCCTTCGATTATGAGCCCATCCAGCCCCAGCCTTTCGCCGGGAAGAACCATGTACTCGTCGCCGGGGCGCGCCACTGCGGGCTCGATTTCACGCCAGAGCGAGCCGTCGCGCACGCGGATCGATTCGGGTCTCAGATCGAGCAGCGAACGGATGGACGCTTTGCTCCGGACTTGCGCGCCCTCCTGAAGCATCTCGCCGATTTTGTAGAACACCATCACACCGAGCGCTTCTTCGTATTCGCCGATCAGAAATGCGCCGATCGTGGCTATCGACATCAGGGAAAGCTCGTTGAATATATTTCCGCGGAGGATATTCCTGAAGGCGCCGCTCAGCACGTTCCAGCCGGCCACAAGATAGGCGGTCGCCATGAAACCGAGATACACAATGTTCGCGCCCGAGAGCGCCGACTCGCCGCGCAGGAACAGGCCGCCTTCGGGCGCAGGATCGCCCGCCAGAAAGGCCAAGGCGACGAGAAGGGCGGAGGCTCCAAAGGCATACAGCTCCTTCCGGAGCCAGGACGGAAGCGTGCGTGATTTTGCGCCGTTCCGTTCCACGCCTGCCGTTTCTGTCGCTTTTGTCGGAGCGTCGGGCTGCGCCGCCGGGTTTTCACAGGTTGAACAGCCGCAGGACGAACATTCTCGGGATGAGTCGCTTTTTTCGCCGGAATCGAATTCGCGTTTCATTCGATGGCCTCAAAGTCTTTCGGGCCTTTCGGGCTGCGTTCGGTCGCATGTTCGGCCCCCATGGCGAGCAAACGATTCACATGGGCATCGTCGAGCGAATAGAACACGATCTTGCCTTCGCGCCTGGGACGGACCAGGCCGGCCGCCCTGAGTGTTGCAAGCTGGTGGCTCGCCGCCGATTGGCTCAGATCGAGGGCGACGCCGATGTCGCAGACGCAAAGCTCCCTTTCCGCGAGCGCATATAGAATCCGGAGGCGGGTAGGGTCGGAAAACATTCTGAAAAGTCCGCCGATGCGTTCGAGTTCCTCCCCGCCTTTTCCCGCGGCGCGGACTTGGGCAACGG
>JBDKUJ010000368.1:0-4211 GCA_039679665.1 Rectinema sp.
TGGTAGGCGAATGAGCATACCGGAAGGCGTAAAGGTACTGGCCCTCAACAGAAGGGCCCGATTCGATTATTCCGTCGAAGAAAGTTTCGAATGCGGCGTCGAACTGCGCGGTACCGAAGTCAAATCGATCAAGGATGGCCGCATTTCCTTTCCGGACGCCTTCGCCGAAGTGCGCGCAAATGAAATCTGGCTCAGGAATTTCCACATTTCGGAATATGTGTTTTCCTCTCTTTTCAACCACGATCCGGACCGTATGAAAAAACTCCTCCTGCATGCCCAGGAGATCAAGCGGATCGACCGGAAAGTACGCGAAAAGGGCTATACGCTCATTCCCCTCTCTGTCTACCTGAAACACGGACTGGTTAAAATCGAACTCGGCCTGTGCAAGGGCAAGAAACTCTACGACAAGCGCGCGGACATCAAGGAACGCGACGTGGATCGCGACCTGCGGCGCAATTTCCGCCTGCGCGGGGAATGAGGCAAACATGCGCATAACGGGCGGTTCATTGCGCGGACGAACCATCGAACTCCAGAAAGGGTCCCTCGAAATCCGCCCCGCCATGGACAGAATGCGCGAATCGGTATTCGCGGTCCTGGGCGATCTTGCGGGACTTTCCTTTCTCGACCTTTTTTCCGGCTCGGGCATCATAGGCCTTGAAGCCGCTTCAAGGGGAGCCGATCCCGTCCTTTGCGTAGAGCGCGACCGGGACAAATTCCCCACCCTGCTGCGGAACGTATCGATCGCCCCCAACCGCATCGAATGCAAAGCCGTGCCGGTCGAACGGTTCCTTCTCCGGAACCGCCAGTCTTTCGATCTGGTATTCCTCGATCCACCCTTTCCCTACGCGTTCAGGCAGCGGCTCCTCGAGTCGCTCTGCGAAGGCGGCACCCTGAAGCCCGGAGGCCTGGCGCTCATTCATTTTCCGCACGAAGACAGGCTTCCCGATTCGCTCGGCTCCCTCGCGCTCGAAGACGAACGCAGCTACGGAAGATCCATAGTGCGCTTCTACCGGAATCGCTCCGCTCCGAAAGACCAAGGCGTTTGAGCCAATTTCAAAAGTCGGTACTTTTGAAAAAGTCTTGTTTAGTAAATTTTTTTCGCCGGCCGGACTATTCATGTTGCTAATTCCACAATATTCCAGTATCATTTTCCTGTACGGCGGAAGGCGCGATGTTGCGCATGAGGTATCAATAATTTATTAACTCGTGTACTTCATCATAAAAATTGCTTTCCGGTTGAGGGGAATTTCATGAGCGATCTTCCGACAACACCGGAGATTCCGGGACTACCGGATATGATTCAGGAATTGCAGGAAAATCCCGATGGCGAACTTGCGGAAATCGCGGAATTTTCAAAAAAAGGCTATCAATTACTGAAGGAAAACCGCATCCAGGAAGCGGAAGAATGTTTTTCCCGCATTCTCGAAAAAGACAGGGAAAACAATTATGCGCTCGTAGGCCTGGGCGATGCGGCACGCAAACGCTCATCCTTCCGCGACGCGGCCGATCATTATAAGCGCTGCCTCGTGTTCCACCCGGGCAACAGCTATGCCCTCTTCGGTCTGGCCGACTGTTACAAAGCGCTCAACCAGTATCAGAAAGCCATCGAAATCTGGGAACAGTATCTCCTGCACGACAACGGCAACATCACGGTACTCACCCGCGTCGCGGACGCCTATCGCAAGGTGCATGACTTCAGGAAATCCAAAGCGATCTACCTTCGCGTACTCGAAATGGAGGGCGACAACCATTACGCCCTGATCGGCCTCGGACATCTGCATTACGATTTCAAGGAATACAAGGACGCCCTGGGCTACTGGCAGCGCATGGTGGAAATCCAGGGCGATGCGATCGATATCCGCGTGCTCACTTCGATCGGGAACTGCTACCGGAAACTCAAGCAATTCGACCAGGGCATTCCCTATTTCGAAAAAGCGCTGGTCAAGGAACCGGATAACTTCTATGCGCTTTTCGGACTTGCCGACTGCTACCGCGGCGTGGGCAAGCAGGGCAATTCGCTCGACCACTGGAACCGCATTCTGGAAAAGGACCCCAAGAACAAAGTGATACTCACCAGGGCGGGCGACGCGTACCGCAGCATGGGCGATTATGAAAAGGCCGCCGAATACTACGAAGACGCGCTCAACATCGAATTCGACGTATACGCGGTGCTGGGGCTCGCCGTCATCGCCCGCCTGCAGGGAAAATTCGAAGACGCCATCACTTCCCTGCGCAAGCTCATCCAGAACGATCCCAAGAATTACCGCCTCCATATCGAGCTCGCCCAGTGCTACATGGCTTCAGGGCAGCGCCAGAAGGCCGTAGAAGTCCTCGGCGATTTCCAGAAAACGGGCATCCGCAACAATTACGTGCAGGACGCTCTCGCCAAGCTGACCAAAGGCTAGAATGGAACCCGAATCGACCTCCTCCCCCGCGCCCGCGCAACCTGATGCGGCGACGCTCAGGCCAACGGGGATGACGGCGGCCGAACTCCAGGGAGCCTGCGATTTCGACCGGTCCTTCCGCGCCGGACAGGTTTACCGCTGGATCGCTTCGGGCGCGCCCGATTTCGACGCCATGACCGATCTGCCTTCGATCGAGCGGGCGCGCCTCGCCTCGCGTTTCGGGAGTCTCTATTCCTCGAAGGTGAGCACCGAGCTGAACGCCGAAGACGGGTCGCTCAAGCTGCAGCTGCGCCTCCGCGACGGAGCCGCGGTCGAGTGCGTTCTCCTCGAAGACATCGAAGGCCGGAAGACGGCCTGCCTTTCCAGCCAGGTCGGTTGCCCGATGGGCTGTACCTTCTGCAGGACGGGTCAGCTGGGCTTCCTGCGCAATCTCGATCCCGACGAAATCATGGAGCAGTTCCATTTCCTCACCGCGCGCAGGGGCCGCATATCCAACGTAGTATTCATGGGTATGGGCGAACCCCTGCGCAATCTCGCCGCGGTCCGCAAGGCCATCGCCCTTCTTTCCGACCCCGATGGCATCGGGATGTCGCTGCGCAAAATCACCATTTCGACCTGCGGCATCGTGCCGGGCATTCTGGATCTCGCCGAAAACGGCCCGGCGGTGCGCCTTGCCGTTTCGCTCACCGTGGCCGACGACGATATGCGGTCCGAGCTTATGCCCGTAAACAGGACCTGGAATCTGGCCGCGCTGAAAAGCGCTCTCGTCGAATACCAGCGGAAAACAAAAGACCGCATCACGCTCGAAGCCGTGCTGACGGGTAACCGCAATTGCTCGCAGGCAGACGCCCGCGCCCTGGTGCGCTGGGTCAGGCCTTTGCGCGCTCAGGTCAATCTCATTCCCTGGAACCGCGTTCCGGGAATGGACTTCAGCGAACCCGACGAAGCCCAGATAAGGGCATTTACGGCGGTGCTCGAAGAGGCCGGCCTGGCCGCGGTCAGGCGGATGCGTCGCGGACGCGGCGTTATGGGCGCCTGCGGCCAGTTGGGCGATACGCTGATGGCGGACGGAGCGAAGCAGGACTGACCGCGCCGTTCGTTACGGCATCCGGGCTGTCATGCACCCTTCAGGGCGATCTTCCTCTTCAGCCGCAAGCTCCTCGATTCCAGATTTTCATGAGTACAGGCCCGATGCTCGGGCAGAGCCCCGAAGGCATGCATCACGGTGGCGGAATCTGCGCCGGGATCGTTTCCTCCGCCGTTCCGCCGCGACAAACCGGCAAGCGCCTTCTCGGTCCATTCGAGGGCAGCCGGATAATCGCGCAAGGAATGTTCGCATATTTTCGCTTTGAGGACGCAGGCCTCCGGAATATCGGGCATGGCCATAGCGACGCGGCGGCGCTCGTCGTACATGCCCTGGCGCCTGTATATGCGGCACAGCGCAAAGCCCGAGCGGGGATCGCCGTCCGCGGCCAGCGGTTCGAGGAGTGCCGTCGCCTCGGGAATCCTGTCCGCGGCGGCCAGCGCCAGCCCGAGCCGGGGCGCGTCCACCCGATACAGGGCGCTTTCGTTAAGGGGTTCGGCAAAAATCCTGTCGATCCTCAGGAACAGTCTGGCGAGAGTGGTGATATCCGACGCGTTGTGCGAACAGACGAGCCCCATCTCTCCTTCGCCCCGCCCCGACGCAAAATCGAGCCAGACGCGGGGAATCGCCGAACCGGGAATATCCTCGCCCCGATCCAGCCCGAGAATTTCCGATTCGATCACTTTGAGGGAGCAGGAACTCAGGCTGCGCTTCCACAATCG
>JBDKUJ010000369.1:0-2025 GCA_039679665.1 Rectinema sp.
ATCGCCGCGGCGGCGATAGCGGCTTTCATGCCCAGGTCGAGAGATTCGGCCAGTTTGCCCGTAGCTTCGGGTTGGGCGACTGTTTTGGCCACGGAAACACGATACGCGTCGAGAAAAATCCTGAGCCCCTTCGGGTTGGAATCGGCCAGGATCGACGAGACGACGAGAAGCGACATCGGATACCCCTTCAGGCCGGTAGCGGCCGTCCAGAGGCTGTCCAGGTCGATTGGAGACCGCAAACCGGGCGCAAGAAGCAAGGCTTGCGTCGCAAACGGCTCGGGAAGTACGGCCTGGGATATACGGCCGGCCGCCAGGGCGGCGGCCGCTTCCGGGTATGCGAGATTATAGCTCGCCGTATAGTCTTCCTGGGCCTTCAATCCTTCGCGGTCCATGAGAAAGCGGAAAAGATAGTCGGGCGTGGCTTTCTGGCCGGCTATCGTGATCGACTTGCCTCTCAGGTCCGCCGGTGAATTCAGGGAGGGATCGGAAGTGAGGAAACGGACCATTCCGCCGCCCACGACCGCGACCGCGCGAATCCTGGCGCCGGAATTATAGAGCTTTGCCGCGAGGTTGATCGGGAGGACTGCTACATCGATTTCGCCGGAAAGCAGTTTTGCGGTGACCAGATCGGCTCCCGAGGCGGTCGAGAAGGTAAGCGCGGCTCCCGGTATCGCGGGCGGGTCGCTCATGAGCCATGCGGCAGCGATTCCGGAAGGGCCCTTGAGGATCGAAACGGCCATATCCATTTTCGCATCGCGTGTCTGCGCCGAAAGCGGCGAAGGAGTTGCCAGCAGAAGGGCTGCGATCAGACCGAAGGCTCCGATAGCCCGGGAACGCGAACTCATATTGTTTCTTCCTTTCCGTCCGCCGTCGAAAGAAGGGTTTTCAGTCGGTTTTCGTCTATGCGAACGAACAAGTTTTTTTCGAGGGTCGGAATAACCAGTCCCTTGGGGCCGGTTTTTGCCCTTCGCAAGTATTTGGCGAAAGTGTAATAGAGATCGCCCGCGCCCTCGTTCCTTGCCTTTGAATAGTACAGCGCAAGCGTTCCTGCGTCGAGGAGGACGGGCAGGGGGATCGTCTTGCCCTTGCGTGCCTTGATGAACACATAGGACCCGGCGCGGTCCCGCGCGTGCATCCACATATCCGAACCGCGAACATGCCGCCGCAGAAGTTCGTCGTTTTCGACGCCCGAACGGCCGACGAGAATAGTCCAGCCGTCGATTTCGAACGAAAGTCCGGGGTAGCGCCGGACCGCTTTTTCGCGGACGGTTCCCGCTTTGGAAAGCATTTTTGCGATGGCGAAGGGGTCTTTTTCGGCTTCGGCCCTGGCGATCCATGCGTCGGCGGCTTCGAGCGTCTGGCGCGAGCGCGCAAGCTCCTCTTCGACCTCGGCGAGGCCGGAAGATGCCTTGCGATAGCGTTCGTAGTACTCCTGCGCGTTGGCGACATTGCCGAGCGAGGGGTCGATGCGTACCGACAGCTCTCCACCGCGGTAGAAGTCCTGGACTGTGACGAAGGTTTTGCCGGCCCGGGAACCATCCGCTTCGGGAAGCTGGTAGCCGGCCATCAGAATGTCGCCTATCTGTTTGAACCGTTCGGCGTCCCTGAATTCCGCCGCCCTGGATTCGAATTCCGCGATGCGGTTTTCCAGGGAACGCTTGCGGCGCTCATATCGTTCCTTCGCGGTTTCAAGCAGCTTTTCCCGGGAAACACCTTCGCCGCGTTCCGAATAGTATGCTTCGATGCGCTTGTCGAAGCTTCCTTCGCCAGGCAAATCCCGCACTTCGAAACGCTTCGGCGGCTTTTCAGGATCGCCCGCGGCGGTCTGCGGCGCGGGCGCGAGCGATTCCTCGATGAGGCAGGGCGCGCCTGAAATTTCGCCGCGGGCGGGCCTGCGCGCGAGCACGTCGACGATACGGCCTTCCGAATCGGCGAGTATCATATTGCCGGCGCCGCTCCAGAGCCGCACATAAAGGCTATATCGCTGCGTTTCGCCGGGATTTTCGGAGTCGGGAACCGAAACGG
>JBDKUJ010000370.1:0-2496 GCA_039679665.1 Rectinema sp.
GGTGAAGGGCACGCCGGAAAAACGCCAGTTGTCCAATTCGAGTCTGAGCGCGGCGAAGGTCTCGGTGCGGGAATCGGAGCGCACTTTGTCGGTTTCCGCATATGCGGGAACGGGCTCGGACCCGGGACCAAAACCGGCCGTATACTGCCCGCGCAGAGATCGTGCCAGAAATTCGGCTTTTGTGTAGTCGGGCACACATTTAAGCACTTTGACTTTTTCGTCGCGGATATTTTCCGGTTCGAGTCCCGCGGGGGGCTCCATGGCTACGAGACATAAGAGCTGGACCAGGTGGTTCTGCAGCATGTCGCGCGCCGCCCCTGCGCCATCGTAATATCCTCCCCTCCCGCCGACGCCCACGGTTTCGAATACGGAAATGTCGACCGATTCGATATGGTTGCGGTTCCATAGGGGTTCGAATATCGCGTTCGCGAAACGGAGGTAGAGAAGATTCTGGACGGTTTCCTTGCCGAGGTAGTGGTCTATCCGGAAAATGTCTTTTTCGTCGAAACTGCGCCGCAAGATCGCGGTGAGCGCGTTCGCCCCCGCGCGGTCCTTGCCGTACGGCTTTTCCACGACGAGCCGGCGCCATCCCGCCGCGCCTCCGGCATCGGAGCGCATGGAACCGAGTCCGGCCTCGCCGAGTCTCGCCGCAATGGGCGCGAAGAGTTCCGGCCCTACCGCAAGATAGAAGAGCGCATTACTCGGGACCGGAGTCGTTGACCGGTCGCCTGCCGTCTCTCCCGCAATGATGCGGGCAAGACGCCCGTAACCTTCGATGGAATTCAAGTCCGCGGCGAGATACGAAATGCGCGACTCGAAGCCGCTCCACTGCGTTTCGTCGAAAGGCGCATGGCGGGCGTGCTCAGCGCATGCGGTCCGCATCTCGGCGCGGAAGGCGGCGTCGTCCATGCCGCGCCGCGCGAATCCCACTATCCGCACGCCTCGCGGCAAAATGCCGTCCATATCGAGGTCGAAAAGGGCGGGAAAAATCTTGCGCCTGGCGAGATCGCCCGAAGCGCCGAATATGACTATCCACGCCGCGTCCGGCTTCGCGGTTGCCCCTTCCAGACTGCAAACGGGCCATACGGCCTTGGAACCATTCATATCCGTAATATACTCACGGCAACCGTACCCGGCCATCGGCCTTCCGGTTAGGGGGATCAGTCTTTCGGAATCAGTCCTTGCGGTTTTTTGCGGGATACCAGTGAAACCACTGTTCCTCGGCGCCATTCATGATGCGTTTCATCGTGGCTGGTTTCGCCCCGAACCAATGCCCAAAATCGGGGGCGTTCGTTATGAAACCCATGCCCCAGAACGAATCGGCGAACCGTTTGCGCATGCCGGCGAGGCTTCCGTAGAGTTCGTGCGCTTCCTCGAGTGTGCCCATGCGCTCCCCGTAGGGCGGGTTGGCGAGGAGATACCCTCTGTCGGCGAAGGGAGAAACATCTTCGGCTTTTGCCTGCGAAAAATCGATGATGTCCGCCACACCTGCCCGTTCGGCATTGCGCCGCGCGCCTGAGAGTGCGGCAGGATCGGCATCCGAGGCGTGTATCCTGACCGCCACATCCTTTCTCACCGCCGCTTCGGCGGCTTCGCGCTCGGGCCGCAAGGATGTACGCTCGGCGAAAGGCAGCGATTCCAGGGCGAAATGCCTCAAAAGACCCGGCGCGCGATCCTGTGCATAGAGTGCGGCTTCGATGGCGATGCTCCCGGATCCGCAGAAAGGATCGACAAGCGCAAGTCTGCGGGTCCAGCCGGAAAGGAACAGTAGTCCCGCGGCGAGCGTTTCCTTGAGCGGCGCAATGCCGCCCTGCTGGCGGTAACCGCGCTTGTGCAGCGCTTCGCCTGAAGTATCGATGCCGACGCGGCAGCGGTCCTGGTCAAGGTATATGCGTGTCGAAACGGCCTGTCCGGTCTCCGGCATTCGACCAACGCGATGGAGTCGCATCATGCGCGCGTAGGCCGCTTTGTGCGCCACCGATTGCACCGCGGTCTGCGAGGCCAGAGCCGAGTCGTGGCTGCGTACTCGCTCTATTTCGAGACGCGAATCTCTGGCTATGCAGAGTTCCCAGGGAAGACCACGGACGCCTTCGAACAGTTCGTCGAAATCGCGGGCGGGAAATGTTCCCAATTCCAGAAGTACTCGCTCCGCGGTGCGCAATCGGAGATTGGCGCGGCCAAGAGCGACGGCGAGCGGCAGGCCGCCCGTCGCAAACACCACGAGCCCAGGGGTCTTTTCGACGCAAGGGAGACCCAGGCGCTCGAGTTCGTGCGCGCAGATCGTTTCAAGGCCGGAGGCGCAAAGGGCGATCCCGTTCAGCGATTGTTCCACAGCGAAAGTATGGCGGTTCGGCGCGGCTTCCACAAGCTCCCCGCTTGACATTTTCAAAGCTTTCCGGCTACGATTCGCGAGCCTTCGCGGGGGTGTAGCTCAGTTGGCTAGAGCGCTTGAATGGCATTCAAGAGGTCAGGGGTTCAATTCCCCTCACCTCCACG
>JBDKUJ010000371.1:0-4151 GCA_039679665.1 Rectinema sp.
GCGATGCGCGCATACTGTACCTCGAAGACAGCCTGGGGAAAAATGGAGAATGATGTGCGGAACCGAGTGTTCATGCCAAGGATTTCACCTGTTCTGTTCATGTGCTTCGCGTTGGCCGTGGGGTTCGATGCGGCCGCACAGCGCAAGCCGCCTTTGCCTCGCATGAAATTTTCCGGCTTCGATTGGGTCGTCAGGACAAGCGAAGTTTCCGAAGGACCGCGGGACAACCTCTTCGGCGGGCGCGACGTATCGGTGTTCGCCGAAAATGGCGGTTCCCTGGTCCTGAAAATCACCGAGGACGAAGGCGCATGGAAAGCCGCCGAAGTGTATTATCCGCACCGATTCGGCTACGGCACCTACCTGTTCCGGATTTTCACGCCGCTGGCGGATCTCGACCCCAATGTCGTCCTGGGCCTTTTCACGTACAGCTCGCAACGCGCCTACAACAACAGGGAAATCGATATCGAATTTTCGGCATGGGGCGAAAAAACCGGCCTGCCCACACTGGGACAGTTCGTCGTGCAGCCCTATACCGATGCAGGGCATATGAACAGCTTTCCCGTCACCGCTTTCACGGGGCCTTCGAGCCACGCTTTCACATGGCTCGAGGACCGCGTCGAATTCGCTTCATGGACAGGGCTCGGGCCCCGCCCCGCCGAAGGCGATCCGTCGCTCGTCGCATCATGGACTTTTGTCGGCGCAAAAGCCGTCCCCAAGCCCGGCAACGAGGCGGTTCACATGAACCTCTATCTGGCGGACGGAAACAGTCCGCCGGCGGGAAAAGGGCGGACGTCGGTGACCATCGAATCCTTTTCGTTCGCGCCTGCGCAGAAATAGTCGGACCAGAGATCGCAACCCCCAATCCCCATAAAAAGGCCGCCGGATGCGCATGTTCGCGCGTCCGGCGGCTCTTTCAAGTCCTGCGACGACTAATGAAAGCCCGAAGGTTTTTTCCGGAATTCTTCGCATTTCGGCTTTATGCCGAAATGCGATCAATGAAAGCCCGAAGGGCTTTCATTAAGTTTCGGCGATGAGAAGCGTCTTGGAGTCCAGCTTCAGTTTCAGATCCTGCGGGTTGAGCCGATTGTGATCTTTGACGATAAGGAAGTGGATATATTCGGCCTTGGGTTCCAGCATGACGACGACCGAAATGCTGGGAAGGAATTCACGCAGGATGACGGGGATGTTGTTTTTGTCGAGCAAGGGTTCTTCGCCCGAAAGAGTGCAGGAATACCAGATTTCGAGCCCCATCTCCTCGGCGAATTTCTTGACTGCCGCAAGGCGTTCGGGAGTGCTGCGGGAAAAATCGAATCCGTCCACGATCAATGTCGAAGCTCTGAAGCCCCCGTCGACGATCATCGCCCTGAGCGATCGGACGATCTGATCGATCGAGACGCCTTCCTGGGCAAAGTTCATGATGACCCTGTTTTTTACCAGGTCATCCTTTACTTCGGTCAAACCTTCGAGATTGCGGCGTTTGGCGAGTTCGTCGAAAATGTTTTCGTACCAGGCTATCACGTAGCTCGTATGGGCGCTGAAGGACACATGGATGACTTTTTCGCCCTGCATGAGTCTGTCCAGTGCGATCTGGACGAGGACCGAGGTCTTGCCGACGCCCTTGCGACTGGCGATCACGCCGATATTACCGGCTTTGAGTCCGCCTTCGATGGATTTCTCCAGAAGGCGGACGGGGCTCTTCGCGATCAGCTCCTCTTTCAGCATGAACTCTCCTTTCGGCGGTCGTGCCGCATAGTAGTCAGTATACTCGCCTTTCCCGGCCCGGGCAAAAGAAAGCGACCGGACGGGCGGAAAACGGGGAGGGACCTCACCGCTGGTTTTCCTTGCGGCGTTTTTCCTCGTAATCTTTGCGCAGCTGCTCGAACACTTGCGTCGGCACTTTGCCGTACTTTTCGAATTCCATGCTGAACTCGGCCTTGCCCTGGGTCAGCGAGCGGAGCACGGTGGAGTATCCGAACATTTCCGAAAGCGGTACTTCCGCTTCGACGCGGCAGAAAATGCCGTCCTCGGAAGAGGAGGTGATGATGCCGCGACGCTGGTTGATCGATGCGAAAATATTGCCCTGGAATTCGGTGGGACCTTCGGCCGAGACCTTCATGATGGGTTCGAGGATGACGGGCTTGGCCTTTTCGTAGGCTTCGCGGAAGGCGCCGATGGCGGCGAGCTGAAAGGCGATGTCGGAGGAATCCACCGCATGGCTGGCGCCGTCGTTCACGACACAGCGGATGTTCACGATGGGGAATCCGATCAGGGAACCCTTGTGCACGGCGGACTTGAAGCCCTTGTCGCAGGACGGGATGAATTCGTTGGGAATGGCGCCGCCCTTTACCATGTCGACAAATTCGTAATTCTGCTCGGAGCAGGGTTCCATGTAGCCGGCGACGCGGCCGTATTGGCCCGAACCGCCGGTCTGCTTCTTGTGCGTGTAGTTGAAGTCTGCGCGCTGCGTGATGGCCTCGCGGTACGCGACCTGCGGCATGCCGGTATCGACTTCGCACTTGTACTCGCGGAGCATGCGCTCGATGTAGACTTCAAGGTGAAGTTCGCCCATGCCCTGCACGATGGTCTGGTTGGATTCAGGGTCCACGAAAGTCCGGAAAGTCGGGTCTTCCTTCGTGAAACGGTTGAGCGCCTTGCCCATCTGGTCGGAGGATTTTTTGTCCTTCGGTGTGATGGCCAGCGAGATGACCGGTTCGGGCACGTACATCGACGACATGGCGTAGTTGAGATCGGGATGGCAGAAGGTGTCGCCGGAAGCGCATTCGATGCCGAACAGGGCGACAATGTCGCCGTTTATGCCTTCGGCAATATCTTCCATCGTGTTGGCATGCATGCGCACGAGACGTCCGACCTTGAAGCGCTTGCGCGATCTCGTATTGTAGAGTTCATCGCCCTTTTTGAGTTCACCCTGGTAGATGCGCACATAGGTGAGCTGACCGTACTGGCCGTCTTCGAGCTTGAAGCCGAGGGCAACGGTTTTTTCCCTGGGGTCGGACTTGAGTTCGACTTCCATTTCATCATGGTCCAGATCGAGAGCTACGTTACGGACCTCTGTGGGATCGGGGAGGTAGCGGGAAACGCCGTCGAGGAGAACCTGGACGCCCTTGTTCTTGTAGGCGGAGCCCACGAAAACCGGCACCAATTTTTCCGCGATGCAGCCCGCGCGGATGGCCGCGATGAGCGTATCGTTGTCCACTTCGCCTTCGAGATAGGATTCGGCCAGTTCGTCGGAGAACATCGACGCGGCGTCGATAAGCTCTTCGCGATAGCGTTCCGCGTCCGCGACCAGATGGGCGGGAATCTCGGCGTAACGCAAATCCTCGCCATTATCGCCGTCGAAATATACGGCGCGCATGTCGATGAGGTCGATGATGCCCTCGAGCTTGTCTTCAAGGCCGATGGGAATCGTGACGAAGGCCGGATTGAGTCCGAGTTTTTCCGCGAGTTGGGCTTTGACCCTGAAAGGATTGGCGCCGGTGCGGTCGCACTTGTTGATGAAGGCAAGCCGGGGAACGTGGTAGCGCTTGAGCTGGCGGTCGACCGTGATGGATTGCGACTGAACGCCGGCGACGGCGCAGAGTACGAGTACGGCGCCGTCGAGGACGCGCAAAGACCGCTCGACCTCGATGGTAAAATCCACATGTCCGGGAGTGTCGATCAGGTTGATCGTGTAATCCTTCCACTGGACGTTTGTTGCTGCGGACTGGATGGTGATGCCGCGCTCGCGCTCCAGATCCATGGAGTCCATGGTGGCGCCGGCACCGTCCTTTCCACGCACTTCATGCACTGCATGTATTTTCTTGCAGTAAAAAAGAATGCGCTCAGACAGAGTCGTTTTGCCGGAATCGATGTGGGCGGAGATGCCAATATTGCGCATCTGGTGGATGTCGATGGACATGTCGGTCTTTACCTCATCTTGATGGTCCCATAACGGCATCGGGTGCCGCTCGGTGACCGGCCTCGCGCTTGTACACGGCAACACCATGGCGGCCATGCTTTCTTCCGGAAGCGCGTGAAAGGCCTGCGGTTTTCTTTCGTTTGATTGAAAACTTAGTGCCTTGATACAGTATAGTGATGAGAGGTCTTTACATCAATACCCGATCTGTCCGGTCGGAGTATGCCTTTGCCAGGTT
>JBDKUJ010000372.1:0-1635 GCA_039679665.1 Rectinema sp.
GTCACCATGAGGGTGGTGCGCCGCTCTTCATCCCAAAGACGGGAAAAAAGATCCATGAGATCGATGCGGATTTTCAGATCGACCGACGAAAAAGCCTCGTCCAGAAGCAGAACGCGGGAAGGGAAAGCGAAGGCGCGTGCCAGTGAAAGGCGCTGGCGCATTCCTCCGGAGAGTTCGGGCGGCTTCGATGCGGCGAAAGCGGAAAGGCCGGAGGCCGCAAGATATCGATCCGCACGCTCCGCCCGGAAAGAGGCATCGGGAAGCCCGGAAAGCGCGAACAGGATATTCGCTTTTGTGTCGAGCCAGGGCAGAAGGCGAGGGTCCTGAAACGCATAGGAGAAGGTGGAACCGGGGAAGCCTTCGATTTCGCCGGAATCGGGTGTGATGAGACCGGCCGCTATGTTCAGGAGAGTGGTTTTACCGCAGCCCGAAGGGCCCAGGATGGCGGTCACCGAGGATTCGGGGAAGTCAGCGTCGATGCCGTCCAGAACCCGCAACGCCTCGAAGGATTTCCGCACTTCATGCATACGCATCGTCATGCGGTTTCCTCACGGCCGTAACCCGGACGGCGGGGCACCAGACGCCCCAGCAGGAACTCGGTTATTCCGCATAGAGCGACCGTAGTGACTGCCCAGGCGAATACATGTGCGGTTTCGAGCGACAGCCGCGATTCCTGCATGCCCGTTCCCAGGGCGAATGCGGGCTGACTCAGGACTTCTCCGGCTACGACCACTTTCCAGCAAAGGCCGAGCGCATTCTTTGCGCCGGAAGCCAGATGGGGACCCGCGGCGGGTATGCGCAGACGGGCGAAGCGCACACGTGCAGGCACGCCGAAAAGTTCCGCCATTTGCAGGAGCCCCTGGTCGGCTGCGGCCATGCCTGCGCGCATGGCGGTGTGAAAGACGGGAAATGCCATCAGAATGGCGCAGAACACGGGAACTGCGTTTGATGGAAACCAGAACATGGCCACCAGAATGAGCGCGAGTACGGGCGTGGCGCGGGTCGTAGTCAGAATCGGCGCGAGAAACCTTTCCATGAAGGGCGAAAACGCGGATACGGAACCGGTCAAACCGCCCAGGGCGAGACTGAGTATGAATGCGGCCGCCACTCTGCCGAGCGTGCCTGAAAGCGCCGAACCGAAATGGGGATCTGCAAGAAGGTCGCCCAGGGCGGCGCCCACTTTTAGGGGGGACGGGAGGATCAGATCGCTGCCGACAATTTTCGCAGCGAGACTCCAGACAAGGAGCGCGGAAAAAATCCCTAAAGGGCCGGCGAGACGAAGCCATGATTTGGGTCGCCTGACGGTTCCGGAAGGGTTCGCTCCGCCTGCCTTGCGCACGTAAAACCTCCCTTTACGTCAGGGCCGGGCCGGAATGGAGGCGTAGAAGCCTGAATCCGGGAGCTTGCCGCCTATGGATGCGGGTTCGTAGCTGAGGAATATCCCGAGCAGGCCTTCGAGTTCGGGACGCGCTTCGGTCATTTCCTCGAATTTGTAGTTGGATTTGGGAATCGCCGCGGCGGCGATAGCGGCTTTCATGCCCAGGTCGAGAGATTCGGCCAGTTTGCCCGTAGCTTCGGGTTGGGCGACTGTTTTGGCCACGGAAACACGATACGCGTCGAGAAAAATCCTGAGCC
>JBDKUJ010000373.1:0-2077 GCA_039679665.1 Rectinema sp.
CGGCGCCAAGGGCCGCACGGGTGAAACTGGTGGCCATCGAGAAGAAGTACACGATGCCGCCGTCCCGCACCGGCAGGATGGCCGCCATTTCGGTGCCCTGGATATTCACGCAGTTGATGGAAAGGTCGAATTCGCGACCCTTGTTCGCGGGAAGGACCTTGCCGAGCAGTTCGACCGGTTTGGTCGCGTCGCCCTGGACGATCTCATGCGCCAGCCCCAGCTCCTGGATCACTTTCCTGGAGCGTTCGGAGTGGATATACGCAACGACCCGACCCGTCGGCCCGACGCGCTTCATCGCTTCGTAGCAGCAAAGGAGACCGGACTTTCCGCCCGCGCCGAGCACGAGCACCGAGTCGCCCGGCTTCACGAGCTTGGCCGTCTGCGCGGGCGCTCCCGCCACATCGAGCGCGGCCAGGGCAAGGCCCTCGTCCATGTCGGAAGGAAGCTTCGCATAGATTCCGGATTCGAAGAGAATGGCCTGAGCCTTGACTTCGACCCTGTCGATATCTTTGTGCACGGCGATTATCTTTTCGATCTTGAGCGGCGTAAGGGAAAGCGACACCAGGCTGGCGATCTTGTCGCCCACCTTCAGATCGCGGCCCGCAAGGGCGGAACCGATCCTGGCCACCGTGCCGATAAGCATGCCGCCCGATCCGGTGACGGGATTCTGCTGCTTGCCGCGCGACGCCACGATGCCAAGGATTATCTGCTTTATGCGCTCGACGTCGCCGCCTGCTTCTTCCTCTATCTGTGTAAAACTCGCCGAATCGACGTTGAGGGCGACGACATCGACGAGGATTTCGTTATCGTACAGCTTGGACATGTCGTTGTCGATTTTCTGCGCGGTCTGCGGCATTGCTCCGACCGGTTCTATGACGCGGTGGGTACCATACTTGTCGCCCATGGGCATGGGATCCTCCTAGAGCTGCGATACGGGCGGTACGAAGGCTGAACGACCTCCGTTTGCGCTGTGCGTGTACCACTTTTTTAACCCTAATTTTGCGGGCCGTCAAGTCAGAAATCGATACGGCGTGCACGATATGTGAAACGCTCCGGACCGTAACCCAACCATTCCACGGGTAAAAAAAAGACCGCCCCGAAGGGCGGCCATCGATCCGGTCGCAAAAACCGGCGATTCAAACGAAGCGAAACGGTTACAGGATCAGCTTGGCTCCCACGAAGACTTTGAGGTCTTTAAGCGGGTAATTCTCCAGACTGTAATTGGAATTCGTCTCGACCGCGCCGATGGGCATCATGTACAGAAGCTTGGCGAACACACCGAGCGGACCGAGATTCACGCCCATTCCGCCGCCGGCCTGCCAGTAGTTGGTTCCCCGAAGAGGGTTGTCCGAATCGGGATCATCGGCGGAGTCGGCGTAATCCGTGGCCATGCGGCCGATTCCCACTTCGAGGAAGGGATCGAGCAGGGACTTGTATCCGAAGAGATGCCCCTGCATGTAAAAATTTCCGTCATAATCCATCATTTCGACGACTTGGGCGGGAACGTAAGGGTCGACCTGGTTATAGAACGAAAAATTGAAAGCGCCGCCGAGCGCGAGCTTGCCCATTCCCAATTCGACGAATGGGCCATAAAAAATGCCGTTTCCGTCCTGGAAATCCTGGATGACCTGGGAGGTGGATACGCCGGAATTATAATAGGTGGCGCCTGTCCAGCCCAGAGCCAGCTGCGCGAAGGCGCCCGTTGAAACGAGCAGCGCAAACACGAGAACCGGTACAATCGTTTTCTTCGAGATGCGGAACATGGTTTCCTCCTGACCGTAAACGGCGCTTTCGCCGGTACCGGCAAGTATATCCCTTTACCCGGGTCATTTCCACATCAAAAAGATCAAGATACCATTCCGTACAGTTCTTCATCGTTGTAACCTTGCGCGGGACGCGGTACCTTTACTGAATATAGTGGTACCTTTACTGAAACAGGAGAAGATATGAAACGAAAATTCATCGCAATGACGCTCTTCCTGCTCATCGCGGGAACGGCCCTGTTCGCCCAGGCAAAAACCTCGATCAACGTCCAGAGCAACCAGGTCGGCGCGAGAGTCTATCTGAACGATAATCT
>JBDKUJ010000374.1:0-1821 GCA_039679665.1 Rectinema sp.
GGATTTTCTGCTGTTCCTTCTTGTCGATATTCAGGATGCTGGTTATAAAATCGGCGATCTTGCCCGGATGATCGATATTGATCATATTGAGGCGCATTTCTTCGGAAAACAGGGGATTGTTCTCCGACACCTGTTTCATTTCACCCAAAAGCGCTCGTGTCAGCGCCTTGATTTCGTCGGTATCGTCGCCGATATCGTCAAGATACGACACTGCCGCCACGATGGGCGCCTCTCGCGAGAGGAACTTCCGTATCCTGAATCGCTTCAGGGTCGAGATGAAAATATTGACGCCGCCGTCGGGCAGATTGACGCGCTTTACGATCTTGGCGACGGTGCCGATGGAGTAAAGGTCCTCGGCGTCGGGATTTTCCAGATCGTTTTTCTGGAGAACGAGTCCGACCATGCCGTCGTTCGCGAGCGATTGCTCGATTACTCTGACATCGTTGGAATTGCCCACCATGATGGGCGAGAAAATCCCCGGAAATATCGGCCTGCCCATCAGGGAAATGATGGGCAATTTTCCCGGCAATACTTGGTCTATCGGTATGATCTCGTTATCGGGCATATCGCTCCTGCCTGTTCGGTTTGTCAATTGAATTTATAGGTTTTTCGACCGTATAGGCAAGGATTGTCGACTTTCCGGCGGAGTTTATCTGACGGTAAAGATCAAGTACCCAGCTTCGAGAGTATTTTGCCCGAAGCGGCCTTACCCATGGCCATGCAGGCTTGAATATCGCGGAATTCCGCGATCCCGCACAGGAAAGCGCCCGCGAAAGCGTCGCCGGCGCCCGTATCGTCCACGAACGGGGAACAGGGGGCATCGATGCGAAGCATTTCATTTCCACGCATAAAAATGACGCCTTCGGATCCCCGCTTTAAAATCCAGGCGACTCCCGGTTTTCCGGCGGCGACAGCCTCCAGCGACCGCGCCGCATCGCCATCGTAATCCGGACCGCAAAAAGCCACGAATTCCTTTTCATTCGCAAACACAAAATCGCTTTCCGCGGCCGCCTTGGCCAGGACTTCGCGCCGCCCCGCAACAAGGCCTTCGGAGGAAAAATCGATCGAAACGACCATGCCCGCCGCCTTGCCGCGCGCCATATAGCGTTCCAGCACGCCCGGTGTCATGGCGAGCAGGCCGTCCAGGTGCAGGATTCCGCCTTGCGCGAACAACGCTTCCGGCGGATCGAACGCGCCTGCCTTCGGTGCGGCCGATGGCGCCACGAGAATCGTTTTTCTCCCGTCGGGTTCATACAGCGCAATGAACCGGCCCGTCGGTTCAGGTGTCCTGGACAAAAGCGGCCTGACCCCGCGTTCCGTCAGAGCGGTTCCATACCATTCGCCTTCCGGATCCGCTCCGACGCAGCCATACAGGGTGGCCTTCATGCCGAGGGCGGCCGCCTGCGCGCAAGCGATCGCCGCGCCGCCTCCCGGACTTTTCCGGATATCGAACGTTCCGTTCCGGTTTTCATCCGCGCCGAGTTCAAGAGCTGCAAGCAGCGCAGCCGATTTCTCCGGACTCACATGGCTCACCGAGCCGGGCTTCAAGCCCGCGAGCGCGGGAAAGCCCTCGGGAACGGACGCAATTATGTCGATCAGCGCATTGCCCGCGGCGGAAAAGGCTTTTCCGGAAATCCGTCTCACTATTGACCCTCCCTCCGGGCACATGATAGCCTGCGCAGGCCCATCGGGGCGATATCCGGGACAGCCCGGAGCATACTTCGGGCGCTTGGCTCAGTTGGTCAGAGCGGCTGGTTTACACCCAGTAGGTCGGGGGTTCGAGCCCCTCAGCGCCCATTATTCAGCGGAACGAGTCTCTCG
>JBDKUJ010000375.1:0-2399 GCA_039679665.1 Rectinema sp.
CGAACACTTTTCCGATCGAAGCTTCGGTGGCGCCGTCTTCGTACAGGTCCAGGAGGACGTCGTAGGGTTTGGCGGCGGGGTTCAGGCAGGCGGCCATGCGCCTGTTCAGGGCGATCACTTTTTCAAGGTGGGGCGCAAATGCCGCAAAGTCGTTCCCGGCGCGCGCCTTGGCCCATACAGCCTGGGAGACGCTCGTTTCTCTGGCCATTTCGATGACGAGGTCGGCGGGCAGTTTGGTTTCTTTGTCGTATTCTTTCCGGAGCACGCGCAGAAAAGCCGCTTCCGCGGGTTCGAGCTTCGTCGATTCGAGTTTCGTCGACTCGGGCTTCGGCTGTCCGTGTTCCGCCGCGCCTTCGATCTTCCGGAGGAGTTCGCCGATTTCGGGGCTTACCGCTTTGTCGTGCGCCAGTCCTTCGATCAGGGCGAGCTGTTCGGCCCTTTCATCCACGGCCTTTTCCGGCATGTATGTTTCCTGGTCCCAGCCGAGGACGGCTCCGATATGGGCGAGCAGCGTGTGCTCGCGGTCGAGCGCGACAAGCCTTTCGGTTTCTTTCCGCATGGATTCTCCTTTTTGGGTGTGTTCCGCGTTCTTGTTCTTCGTTCTTTGTTTCGCGGGACTTATGGATGGTAGCATTCCCTTCATGCCCGGGCAACTCATGCCAGGACCCTTTCTGACTCGGTTCCGCGCGAGGCAGGCGGCAGTGTATACTGCGTTCCGTGTTCCTGCGCGAATTGTTGCAGCCCGTCTCCGCGCTCCGCGGCGCCGGTCCCGCCATTGTCCCGCGGCTTGCGAGGCTCGGCATCGCCACGGTAGCCGATCTTCTGTCGCATTTCCCGCGCGATTACGAAGACCGATCCCGTTTCGTGCCTTTTTCGCGTTTTGCCGCCGAACCGCGCGTTTTCACGATAGCCCATGTGACGGGACACGAATGGTTCGGTTTCGGGCGCAATCGCACCCTCAAAATCCGCGTCGCCGACGAATCTTCCGAAGCCATCCTCATCTGCTTCAACCGGCCATTTCTGGAAAAAAGCCTGCCTGTGGGCGGGCGCGTCCTCGTCGGCGGAAAATTCCAGTTCCGTTACGGTGAAATCCAGTCGTCGGCCTTCGACGCCGAAAAACTCGAGGAAGGCAAGGACCCGGATCGGGGTCTGCTCGCCCTCTATCCCCTCACCGAGGGCGTGAATCAGGGTACCGTGCGCCGACTCATGCGCGCCGCGCTGTCGGGCTACGGAGAGCGGGTCGAAGACGAACTCGGGCCCGACTTGATCGCTTCGCGCACACTCATGGCCAAAGCCGGCGCCCTGGCCACCCTGCACGCTCCGAAAACGCCCGCCGAAAGGGACGAAGCGCGCCGTACCCTCGCCTACGAGGAACTTTTCTGGTTCCAGCTCGCGGTCGCGCGGCGGGCGCAGGCAAGGAAAAGGCAGACAAGCAGGCGCCCGCCCGATACCGGGCTCCTCGAACGCCGCCTTCTCGAGCGCCTGCCTTTTTCCCTTACCGCGGACCAGCGCAAATCTCTCGACGAGATCGTCTCGGACATGTCGGGGGCGCACCCCATGGCCCGGCTTCTGCAGGGCGATGTCGGCTCCGGCAAGACGATAGTCGCCCTGCTCGCCGCGCTGCACGCAGTGGAACGAGGTTCCCAGGCCGCGATCATGGCGCCCACCGAGATACTCGCGCGCCAGCATGCGGCCACCGCGGCGCGTCTCCTCGAACCTTTGGGCGTCAGGCTGGCTTTCCTCAGCGGCAACGTCGACGACGCGGCCCGCGCCCCCCTTCTGAAAGCGCTGGCTTCGGGCGAAGTGCACATCGCGATAGGCACTCACGCCCTCTTCTCCGCCGATGTCGTCTACCGGAATCTGGGACTCGCGGTCGTGGACGAGCAGCAGCGCTTCGGTGTGCTGCAGCGGTTGGCCTTGAGCCGGAAAGGCGAAATCCCCGATCTCCTCATGATGACGGCGACTCCGATTCCGCGAAGCCTCGCGCTCACCATGTTCGGCGATCTCATGGTTTCGGAAATCAGGACGATGCCGCCGGGCCGGAAGCCCGTCAAAACCCACCTGGCCAAAGCCGGCAACGAAGCGCGCGTCTACGAATTCGTGAGACGCCTTCTTGCCGAAGGAAAGCAGGCCTATTTCGTCTATCCCCTCGTCAGTGAATCGGATCGCCTCGAGCTCAAGAACGCCGAAGCGATGGCCGGGAAGCTGGCGAAGGAACAATATCCGGAATATTCGGTGGGGCTCGTGCACTCGCGTCTCAAGGAAGACGTAAAGCGCGCCGCGATGGACGATTTCGTCTCCGGGCGTACGCGGATTCTCGTGGCGACGACGGTGGTCGAAGTGGGTGTGGACGTGCCCGACGCCGCGGTCATGGTGGTCGAGCATGCGGAGCGCTTCGG
>JBDKUJ010000376.1:0-1609 GCA_039679665.1 Rectinema sp.
GTGCGCTATGGGGCTGCTTTGCTCGCCGAGGCGCTTCTGGCTCGGTCTCAAGGAAACCGTCGATACATATCTGTCGTCGGTAACACTGGGAGATCTCGCCGAAGAATCCCGGCCCGAAGACCATCCATCGAAGGGAGAATGAAGGAAATGAAGGATATGGAGCATCGCTTCGTCTATATGGATTACAACGCCACTACGCCCTTGAGGCCGGAAGTGCGCGATGCGATGGTGGAAGCCCTCGACGTGTACGCCAATGCGTCCAGCATGCATGAATCAGGCAGGCGGGCCCGGGCCGAAATCGAGGATGCCCGCGTCAAGGTCGCCGCCCTGGTCGGCGCCCGCGATCCCGGAAGCATCTATTTCACTTCAGGCGGCTCCGAGTCGAATAATACCGTTTTCGCGACCATGTACGATCTGGGCCGCAAAGCCACGGTCGGAAAAGTGCCGCGTCGCAAGATAATCACCACCTCGATCGAGCATCCCTGCGTGCTCAATTCGGCAAAACATCTCGAAGAAGAAGGCTTTCCCGTCGTTTTCCTCCCCGTCGATTCCGACGGCCGGATCGACATGGCCAGGCTCGAGGCCGAACTGGACGAAACGACGCTCCTCGTGTCGGTCATGGCATCCAACAACGAAATCGGAACGATCCAGGATATTCCGCGGATCGCAAAAATGGCCCGCGCCGCCGGTGCCCTCATGCACACGGATGCGACACAGTCGGTGGGCAAAGTCCCGGTTTCCGTCGAAGCCTGGGGCGTCGACTATCTCACCATGTCCTGTCACAAGATCTACGGCCCCAAGGGCATCGGCGCCCTCTATGTCCGTCCCATGGTTCCCGTCACCCCTCTTGTCAGGGGAGGGCATCAGGAAAAGGGCGTACGTGCGGGTACCTACAACAACCTTGGCATCATCGGTTTCGGCAAAGCCGCCGAGCTTGCGTTGCATGATCTGGAAACCTACCGCGCAACGGTGGGAAGGCTCAGGAACTCGCTGCGCGACAAGCTGGCCGCGGCGATTCCCGACATCCGCGTGAACGGGCATCCGGATCAGGTTCTGCCCAATACGCTGAACATTTCCTTCCCCGGAGCCGAGGGCGAGGCAATCCTGCTATCGATGGACATCGAAGGCATTCAGGTTTCCACCGGCTCGGCCTGCGCTTCCGGCAGCCTGGAACCTTCCCATGTGCTCATGGCCACGGGTGTGGGGCCGGAGCTGGCCCATGGGTCGATCCGCTTTTCCCTTGGACGGAACACTACCGAAGCCGAAGTCGAATACGTCGCCGAAAAACTGCCGCCGATCATCGCCCGTCTGAGGAAGATGTCGACGATTTCGTCCAGCGGGCATTGAACGGAGCGTGGCATCGCCAGAGTCCGGTTTTGGCGACTGACCCTGGCGGCCGGCTCTGGCGGCCGGCTCTGGCGACCAAATAGCAAGGAGTTTTGAATGGACACTTTCCAGTGGCTTTATTCGGATATAGTCAAAGATCATTTCATAAATCCGAGAAACGTATTCAAGCCCGAAGAAAAATTCGAGGCCGACGCCGAAGGTATGGTCGGCAACGTAAAATGCGGCGACCAGATGCTGTTCCTTTTGAAAATAAAGGACGATG
>JBDKUJ010000377.1:0-6304 GCA_039679665.1 Rectinema sp.
AGGAAATCGCTGAAGCCCATTCCCAGTTCTTTCGCGATCATCCGTGACAGATGGGAGGGACTCGCGCCGAGTTCCGAGGCCACCCCTTCGAGCGAAAGGTCTTCCTGGAATCGCCGGCGGATGAGGCCCACCGCCTTCGCCGCCAGGGTAAGCGCCATGTTCACCCCGGCCGTCCCCTTCGCGATAATGTCGGCCGACCGGAATTCGGAAGCAGCGGAGGCGGGAACGGAAAGCCTGACCGTCGGGCAGCCCGGTATCGCGAGCGAGCACGCATCGGCCGCGATCGAAAGAAGAGTGACCGGATTGTCCGTTGAAGGTCCGCAAAGGCCCGCCAGCAGGTCGATGGGAGCGATATCGCGCGCCGCCCGGCGCATCGCGTCGAGCATCGCATCGGCGCCGGGACTGCGAGAGGACGGGAAAAGAAGCATGCTGCCCATGGTATCTTTCGTCCCGTATATGGCGCGATCGCCGGTCTGCGCAAGCAGCGAAGCGCCGGTTTCGGCCGCGGCGGCCAGGGCGGCCCTTCCCGCCGTACTCCTCAATGAACCGGTATTGCTTTCGGGGCGGGCAAGCCTTAAGCATAAGGCGGCTCTGGGCCTCCCCTCCAATCCGAAAAAAGCGAGGAATTCGGCGGCCGTCAACGGTTCGAGCCTGCATTCTGCGAGGCGGGACCGCATTTCGCGAAGCACGAACTCTTCCGCGCTGTCGATCTTCGCCCTTCTGCTTCGTTCCTCATCATGCAGCCGGAGCTTTTCTTCGCTCTGCGAAAGACAGCGCCCCAAGGCCCCGAGCACTTCTGCGGCCGAAGCCGGTTTCAGAAGATATTCATCCACGCCGAGCCGCATGGCGTCGCGCGCATATTCGAAACGGTCGTGGGCGGACAATATCACGACGGGTGTGTCGATTCCCGCGTCGCGCATCCCGGCGACGGCGGCGATTCCGTCCATGCCCGGCATCATGACGTCGAAAAAAACCACATCGTAGCGGCCTTTCTTGAGCAGTTCCAGGGCGGCGCGACCCGAGCCCGCTTCGTGGATATCGTCGTCGGAGAGAGCGGTTCCGCTCCGGATGATAAAGCGCAGAGCTTCCCTTTCGAGCTCTTCATCATCGGCGATCAGGATTCTCGGCATCCAGCCTCCATCCCGGGATTGCCGCCGGGTGTCATACCGAGCTTCATTCCAGCTTCCGCCGCGACCGTCTGGTCCTCCCCGGACGAAAGAGGGATGGCGATCCGCACGAGGGTTCCGCGGCCGGGAGAAGAAAGAAGATGCATGGAAGCGGCAATTCCGTATTTCAGATAGAGCCGCGACGCCACATTGGCCAGCCCGATGCCGCTCGTACCGGCCGTCGCCCCAGCGTCTTCTCCGCGGAAAGCGGCTTCGATGGTTCCCCGCAGGGCCGAAAGCCGTGCGGAATCCATGCCTCCGCCAGAATCCGCGATCGTCAGGAAAAGTTTGCCGCGCCTGACCCGCGCCGCCACCAGAACCTTTCCTCCCCGTTCGAGCGGTTCGATGCCATGCCGGACGGCATTTTCGATAAAAGGCTGGACGGAAAACCTCGGTACTTTGATCGGGGGGAGTTCGGGGTCGGCCTTGATATCCCAATCGAGGCGCTCGCCGAATCTGACCTTCTGGAAAGCCAGATATTCCCTGACGGTGGCCAGCTCATCTTCCAGGCTCACATAGGGTTCCCCTCCCGCGAGGGCGTAGCGCATGAGTTTTGCCAATCCCCGGGAAAGGATTTCCGTGCGGGTCGCCCCTTCCAGAAGAGCGCTCCTCGCAATGGAATTGAGTGCGTTGAACAGGAAATGCGGCCGCATCTGATCCTGGAGATTCATGAATTGGGCTTCCCTCAACGCTTTGCCCATGCGTACGAGGGCGATTTCCTCTTCATGCAGCCTTTTTTCCAGTTCGGCCTTTTCGCGCAAGCCCTCCACGAGGCTCCGGATGTTGGCGCTCATCAGGGAAAAATTGCGCGCGAGCGTTTCCACCTCGTCCCCTCCCCGCGCCCTGATCGGCTCGACGTCGAGATCGCCCGAAGCCAACCGTTCGGAAGCCTTTGCGAGCTTTCTGACGGGGGCGGTAATGGACGAAGCCATGAAGGAACCGAAGGCCAGAGCGATCACGCCCGCAAGGATCATGCCGCCCAACGTGATTTCCCGCAGAAGCACGCTCCGCTGGACACTCTCCCTGTATTCGGCTTCACCCTCCTTCATCAGGATGGTAAGGAGCTTGGACAGATACCCGTCCATGAAGGCGGCGATTTTCTCCGCCTTTACGAAATCCGCGTAGTAATCGGCCTTTCCCGTGCTTCTGGCCGCAAGCGCCCGGGAGACGGGCGGCAGGTAGGCGTCCATCCCGAAACCCGTGGCCTGGATTTCAAAAAAGGCGTCATGCGAAGCGCTGGGAAGAAGCAATCGCAGCGAGGCATCCATCGCCGCCAGGCCGGCGCTCTTCGCATAGAGCGTACCGATGTCGGAAGAACCGGGATCGCGGAGATAACGATCCGAGGCCGAGCGAAAATCGGTCAGGGCGACCCTGAAGCGGTGCACCTGGTGATAACGGCCGAGCCGGGCTTCGTAGTCTTCGGCTATTCTGTTCGATGAATACTGGGCCAGCATCTCCATCGCGACGATGAAAGCGATGGCCGCTCCGAAGGAAAGGAGCAGCTTTCCCCGGATGCCCAGCCTGATTGCCTTCATGGGAACATCAATCCAGGAACAGAGGCTTGAGATGCCGGTCCCAGAGATTGGCCGTCACATTCCGCGCCACGCTTTCCCGGTGTTCAGTGAGAGCGCCGATGTAGCGCGGCCCCATGGCTGCGGCCACTTTATAGCCCACATGCAGGAGCTGGCGCAGGTTCTGGTCGTAGCCCGGATGGCTCCTGTCATGCCGCAACGCCGAGGCGAAGGCTGCCGGATTCCAGCGGTCGACACTATCCGGATGCGGCAGTTTTTTCCGGTCGATGTCGATGACAGCGGCATATGGCCCGACAAGATCTTCATAATGTCCCCAGGCCTGGCGGTACACTTCCTTCGCGAGAATAAGCCCGCTGCCGCCGGCTTCGGCCAGGCCGATCAACTCTTCCAGCCATGTGGTTCCTGCCGTCTTGAGGTGGAGTCCCAAATCGTGCTTGCGGATGATGCGGCCTATTCCCTTATAAATGGAAAACTTGTCCGAACCGGAGTGCACCGAGAGCTTGAGCCCTTCGGGCAGCCCGAGAGCGCCCGGAGCCCAGGCGGCCACCAGGGCATCGGCTTCGAATTCCTTCATGAATGCGGCGACATCGCCGACATAATCGACGCCTTTGTTGAACCGGCCGGAGAATTTCGGCGCGATCGTCTGTGCCGGCACACCCGCTTCCGCGATCGCCGCGAGGATGACGACGAGTTCGGCCGGACTCTGCGGAAGGTCGGTTTCATCCATCGAAACTTCGATCACGAAATCGCCCGAAGGCCTGCCGGCCGCAATCCTTCTGTAGACGGCGGCCGCTTCGCGCACGGCGAGGAGATACTTGGACGCGGCTACGACGACTGCGGCCCTGTCCAGACGGACGGGCGAAAAACCGGGTTCGGTCAGCCTGTAGTGCTTTTCGGCGAAGGCTTCGGCTTCCCCTGCGGGCAAGGGCTTGCCGATAAAATCGGCTACATCGATGGTGAAAAAGTCGCAATACGGAATGAAGCGATCGACCGTAGCGAGACCGATATGGTCAGCGTCGACGAAATACTGGCCTTTCCATCCCGTGGCGGCTACCGCGGCATCGGCGGCTTTGCGCTGTGCGGCAGGTTCCGATCCAATGATGAGGTGTTCGCGGTTGGACTTGTTCCAGACGATCGCGGCATCGACGCCCGCCGCCGCCAGTTTCTGGAACGCAGCCAGCTGGGCTTCGCCTTCCATGCCGAAGCGGTCGCCCGTGCCGACCGAAAACCTGGAAATTCGTTTCATCGAGGTCTCCCGGAATCAAAGATATATGAGCCAATTTCAAAAGTCGGTTACTTTTGAAATTGGCTCGCATTTGCTCCGGTTTCTACGAAACCGTACGCAAATGCCGCAAGCTCTGGTAGCTTTTCCAAAAGCCTTCCGACTTTTGGAAAAGCCTCATATAGTCCTGCTATATCGTCGGCTCATGGTTGCGGTCAAGACCGGTGAGCGGTACATTCCAGTCATGATCTACGTAGCTGAAGGCTCCCGCGACCGTGAAATCGGCCTCCGCGAACTCGAAATCCTCGTCGGGCGCAGCCTCGACTCATGTCCCCGGATCGACAAGGCGATCGCCCTGCCGCCTGACTATACAAGACTTCACTCGATGGCCGGCCCGGTCACCGATGCCCTGTACCGCGCTCTCGGAGACCGTCTCGCGGCAGTCATGCCAGCCCTCGGCACGCATAGTCCCATGACCGCCACGGAAATCGCTTCCATGTACCCGGGCACTCCTGCCGGACTTTTCAGGGCGCATGACTGGCGCCGCGACCTGGTCGAACTTGGGCGCGTAAGCGCATCCTTCGTCAGCGAAGTATCCGAAGGCGCCGTGAATTACGACTGGCCGGCCCAGACCAACCGTCTTCTCGCGCAAGGCGGTTTCGACCGGATCATTTCCATCGGCCAGGTGGTCCCGCACGAAGTGGTAGGCATGGCCAACCATGCCAAGAACATTTTCGTGGGCGCGGGCGGCAAGGAAGGCATCGACAAGAGCCATTTTCTGGGAGCCGCCTACGGAATGGAGCGCATGATGGGCCGAACGGATACCCCAGTGCGCAAGGTCTTCGACAAGGCGATGGAGTTCGCGCCGGGACGCCTCCCCCCGGTACTGTGGATGCTCACGGTGGTCGGGAGAAAAGACGACGGTTCTCTCGCCCTGCGCGGCTTCTTTTCGGGCGACGACAGGCAATGTTTCGAAAAGGCTTCCGCTCTCGCACGCGAAGTCAACCTCGAAATGCTGGATGAAGGCATCCGCAAGGCGGTGGTCTGGCTCGACCCGGGCGAATACAAAAGCACATGGCTAGGCAACAAGGCGATATACAGGACACGCATGGCTATGGCGGATGGGGGAGAATTACTGATCCTGGCCCCGGGTCTCATCCATTTCGGCGAGGACCCCGGCATCGACGCGCTGATCCGGCGTTTCGGCTACCGACCTTCGGCGCAAATCCGCAGGCTTGCGGCATCTGAACCCGATCTGGCGGCGAGCCTTTCCGCGGCCGCGCATCTCATCCACGGATCGAGCGAAAGCCGCTTTACCGTGCGGTATGCTTCCGGCCCCGGCCTGTCGCGGAAAGAAATCGAGTCCGTGGGCTTCGAATGGGCCGATCCGGGCGAAACGATGAAACGCTACGATCCTGCAGCCCTGCGACAGGGATTCAACACCATGCCCGATGGCGAGCGGATTTTTTTCGTGCCCAATCCGGCGCTGGGGCTCTGGTCGCTGCGTTCCCGTTTCGAGTGAATCGCCTCGGGTGCACCGCGCGCCGCGGCGCTAATTCTCAGGTTTCTCAGGTTTCTCAGGTTTCTCAGGTTTCTCAGGTTTCTCAGGTTTCTCAGGTTTCTCAGGTTTCTCAGGTTTCTCAGGTTCCCGTCATGAGCAGGCGCGCCTCGCTGCCCGGCCTGCCGTCAGCGCGCTGGCCCAATGAGGATTTCCAGCCGTGCAGCTCGGCTACGGCTTTCACGACAGTGAGGCCAAGCCCCTGCCCGCCGTCGGCGCGCGAAGGAGAAGCCCGGTAGAAAGCGTCGAACACGTAGGGCAAATCCTGGTTCGAAATGCCGGGGCCGTCGTCGATGATCGCGAAAACGAGGCCGCCAGGGCTGCGCGACAGTTCCATCGTCACAGTTCCACCCTGTCCCGAAAACCTGAACGCGTTCATCACGAAATTTTCGAGGGCGCGTTCCGTCAGGGCGCGATTCATCGATACTTCGCCGATATGGAACGAGGGAGCGGGTGCCAGTTCAGGGCCGAATCCCCAGAGGAATTCCCGGTTCATCAGAGCCGCGTCGCTCGCGAAACGCTTGCCCATATCCACGAGAAGGGCCGAAGGATCGACGGGAACGATCGAGTATGCGCCGTCACCTCCAATCTTGAGGAAATCGACGAGTGCCGACGCGAGTTCCTCCAGCTGGCACGACTTGTTCTTGATGATGTCCAGATACTTCCGCTTGGTGGCTTCATCCACGGCGACTTCGTCGGAAAGCGCGTCGGCATAGCCCTGGATGAGGGCAATCGGAGTTTTCAGGTCGTGGCTTATGCCCATCATCATGCGCGACCTTCGGGCGAGCATGTCCTTGAGATTGAGCCTCATCATATTGATGGACGA
>JBDKUJ010000378.1:0-1779 GCA_039679665.1 Rectinema sp.
CCCGGGATATCGCTGCCGGCGCGAAAAAAGGCTCGGCCGATCGTCGGGAAGCGCTTTTTTTGCAGTGGCTCGCCGCTTCCGCTCCCGCTTCGCCCATGTCGATGCTGGTGAGCGACTTGCCCTCTCCGGGCGATCCGGCCGTGTTCAAAACCGCGCTTTCTGCCGAGTATCCGGATTCCGCCGAAGCGGCCGTGGCCGCGCTCAAGGTTCCGCAGGCGCCCGTTCCCTGGCTGGCTCTTTCGATTTTCCCGCAGCCCGCGGATACGGCGGGGAAACCGGTCGCGCCGGGCGGTTCGGGAAAAGCGGGTTCAGGCGCCGTTCCCGGCGCGGGTTCGGCTGGGGGCACGGCCAAAGAAGGAACGGTGACGGACCTCCAGGCGGGTTGGTTTTCGCGGAAGGAAAACGCCGAAGGATTGACCGCGACACTCAAGGCGAAAGGCTTTAAAGCAAGAGTGGAAGCCCAGAAGTCTGCGGCGGGAGAGGATCGCTGGGCGGTCCTAGTGGAATCCGAGGGCGATTGGTCCAAAATGCAGGCCCGGCTCAAGGATGCGGGGTACGAGTCCTATCCCACCGACTGAAGTTTTTCCATCCTGTCTTCGGAAATCTTCCGCAATTCGATTTCGGGAGCATACAGAAGAGTCGCATCTTGGGATTTCAGTACGACCGGCCTGAGTCGTATGCGGTCGGGACCGCTTTGGACGGCGGGCACGAGCACGATATATCGCAACGGAGCTTGCGGCACTCCATTCCCGTCCACGGGGAGCAGATCGAGGATCAGGTCCGTTCCGAAGCCGAAGAGGGAAAATCCTCCCGAACGATGTTCCCAGGATCCTCCCGAGCGGAACCGCGTGCCTTCGAACGCAAGTACCTTACCGTCGGAACTCATCCAATATCCTGCGATAAAATCGGACCGGACCGGCTTCATCTGCTGCTGGTTGTCTTCGGTGACGTCCGCGTCCGATAGGGCTGTCCCGCGATCGGCAGCGCCAAGTCTGACATAGTCGCCGTTCCAGATGTTTCTGTCGCCCAGGCGGAGAACCTGCTCATCGAGCACGCGGATGCGGAGCCGGTCGGGGCCCGTCAATTGAACATCTACCAGGCGCAGGAGCTCGGGCAGGGATTCGTTCACGGTCGCGGCCAGAAGGCCCGAAGTGCTTGGACTCGAGGCCGACCATTTCCATACTTGGTTCGCTTCATCGGACTGAAAGGAAATCCTGCCCGAATCGGAATCGAAGTCGATACGCGGCCTCTGCTCACCGCCCGGAGCGATCCACACGCCATCGATATATGCCTTGAAATCCTCGGCATCTCCCGTCAGAATTTTCGATCTCAGATCGCGTTCGATTTCGGCGCCGGGGACCGATTCGCTTTCGCCGGGTCGGTATCGCCTTGCGGAAGGGCTCCACCGGTAGACTGTTTTGACCCTGTCCAGCGGATTTTCCGCGTCCTGCACGGCTCGATATACCGAGATGGACAAAGAAAGACTGGCGCCGGCCTTCGCCTCTTCCGTGGATTTTAAATCGGCTTCATCGATTTCGATGCTCTCGGCGGCTTCGGAGAAAATCGATTCGAAAGCTTGTCCGTTGCGGCCGTATGTTCGCTTGAACACTGTGAGGGTCTGCCGCCCGGATGCGTCGGGGCCGAAGCAGAGGAGTTCCGATCCCCCGTCGCCCACGAGATCCTTTACCTGAATCGCGAAGGAAACCGGTTTGTCCGCCAGAGTATCTCCGCTCCAGAGCCGAAACCACGTGCCGTTTTCGGGCTGGAAATCCGCCACGA
>JBDKUJ010000379.1:0-7820 GCA_039679665.1 Rectinema sp.
AGGAGAAAGGTCGTGGCCGAGTCGATCGTGGTCATGCGGGACATCAACAAGTCCTTTCCGGGCGTACAGGCCCTGAAGAACGCCCGCTTCGATCTTTACCCCGGAGAAGTGCACGCCCTCGTCGGCGAAAACGGCGCCGGAAAATCCACTCTCATGAAAGTGCTCGCCGGCGTATACCAGAAAGACTCCGGCGAAGTCCTGGTCGGCGGCAAGCCGGTCGACCTGCACAACCCGCGCGCCGCCCAGAAAGCGGGCATATCCATCATCCATCAGGAACTCAACCTGATGAACCACCTTTCCGCGGCGCAGAACATTTTCATCGGCCGGGAGCCAAGGAAGGCGGGCGGGCTTCTGCTCGACGAAAAAGCGCTGAACGCGGAAGCGAAAAAACTGTTCGCACTGCTCAAGCTCGACATAGACCCGCGCCTCCGGATCGGCGAACTCACCATCGCGAAGCAGCAGATGGTCGAAATCGTAAAAGCCCTCTCCTACGACGCACGCGTCCTCGTCATGGACGAACCCACTGCCGCCCTGAACGACGCCGAAATCGAAGAACTCTTCGGCACCATCAGACAGCTGAAGGGAAAGGGCGTCGGCATCGTCTACATTTCGCACCGCATGGACGAGCTGTTCCGCATCGCGGACAGGATCACCGTCATGCGCGACGGCCAGTACATCGACACGATGCGCGCCGCGGACACCAACCTGGACCACATCATCAGCCTGATGGTGGGCCGCACGCTTTTCGAAACCAACCGCGTCAGGGACCTGGCCTTCCACGAAAAGGCCGTGGCGCTCCAGGTGAAGCACCTCTCGCGCGGCAAAGAACTGCAAGACATATCCTTCGAAGCGCACAAGGGCGAAATACTCGGCTTCGCGGGACTCATGGGCGCCGGCCGCACCGAAGTGGCGCGCGCCATCTTCGGCGCCGACCCCGTGGACGAAGGCGAAATCCGCGTCAACGGGCGCAAGGTTCGCATAACGCACCCCTTCGATGCGGTGAAAAACGGCATCGGCTATCTGTCCGAAGACCGGAAACGCTTCGGCCTCGCGCTCGGCATGGACGTCGAGTCCAACATCGGCATGGCCTCGATGAAAAAATTCACCGGCGCGGGCGGCTTCGTGAAAGCCGGCGCGATACGCAAAACCGCGCAGGAGCATGTCGAAAAACTCGACATCAAGACGCCGGGACTCCAGCAGAAACTGAAATTCCTGTCGGGCGGAAACCAGCAGAAAGTGGTCGTCGCGAAATGGCTCGTGCGCAACTGCGATGTGCTTTTCTTCGACGAACCGACGCGCGGTATCGACGTGGGCGCGAAACAGGAAATCTACAGGCTTTTGAACGAATTGGCCGAATCGGGCAAGGCCGTGATCATGATTTCATCGGAACTGCCCGAAATCCTGCGCATGAGTCACCGCATCATCGTCATGTGCGAAGGCCGCGTCACGGGTGAACTGAGGGCTTCGGAAGCGACCCAGGAAAAGATCATGCAGCTCGCCACCCTGCGCGAGACCCTGGTCGCCAAGGCTGCGAAGGAATAGGGAGGATCGAGTCGATATGTCCAACGCAACGGGAAAAATCGCACTGGCGAAACCGGGATCGGCCGGCGCCAAACAGAAACTGCTCGCTTTCGCCAGCCTTATAATTCTGATGGCGGTATTTTCGATCGCGTCGCCCAACTTCTTCCAGTCGAACAACCTGATCGCGATCATGCTGGCGACTGCGGTGAACGGCGTCCTTGCGGTCGGCGTTTCCTTTGTCATCATTACGGGCGGCATAGACCTCTCCATCGGAACCACGATGACCTTTGCGGCAGTCATCACGGCCAAAGTGACGGTGCAGCTGGGGATGCCGGTCGCGGTGGGCGTCCTCGCGGGCATCCTGGCCGGCCTCATATGCGGCCTCCTTTCGGGCGTCATGGTCGCGAAGCTCAAACTGCCTCCCTTTATCGCCACCCTGGGCATGATGATGGTCACCAAGGGCATGTCGCTGATCATGGCGCAGAACCGGCCCATTTATTTCACCGACGCGCCCGCCTTCTCGCAAATTTCGATGGGTTCGATCCTGAGCTTCATCAAGGACTTCAAGATACCCAACGCAGTCCTGATCTTCTTCGGCGTCGCGGTTCTGGCGAGCGTAATACTCAACAAGACCGTCTTCGGACGCTACACCTTCGCGCTCGGATCGAACGAGGAAGCCGTGCGGCTCTCGGGCGTCAACACCGACCGATGGAAGATCGGCGTATACGGCACCTGCGGCGCCATCTCGGGCGTGGCCGGCATCCTGATCGCGTCGCGGCTCAATTCGGCCCAGCCCGCGCTCGGGCAGGGCTATGAAATGGACGCCATCGCGGCGGTGGTCATCGGCGGCACCTCGATGTCGGGCGGCGAAGGCACCGTGCTCGGCACCGTCATAGGCGCCTTCCTCATTTCGGTGTTGACCAACGGCCTGCGCATCCTGTCGGTGCCGCAGGAATGGCAGATAGTCGTGACCGGCCTCATCATAATCGGCGCCGTCTACATCGACATTCTGCGCAGAAAAAAGAAATGATCCGCCCGAGGGCGGGTTGAATTTTGTTCGGACCCCGGTCCCCCTAGGGGATCGGATAGAGTGCATCGAAGGAGCGAGCTATGAAGAATAAACGGATCGTATCCGTTCTTCTGGCGGTGGTTCTGCTGCTCGCGGTCTCGGGGACCGCGGTCGCGCAGACCATCTACATTCCCTTGATTTCCAAGGGCTTCCAGCACCAGTTCTGGCAGGCCGTCAAAGAGGGCGCAATGCAGGCGGCGAAAGACTTCAACGTGACCATCACGTTCGAAGGCCCGGAGTCCGAAACTATGGTCGACAAGCAGATCGATATGCTCGCCGCGGCCATCGCCAAAAAACCCTCGGCCATCGGATTCGCCGCGCTCGACAGCAAGGCCGCGATTCCC
This sequence comes from Rectinema sp., assembly GCA_039679665.1. Taxonomy (GTDB): domain Bacteria; phylum Spirochaetota; class Spirochaetia; order Treponematales; family Rectinemataceae; genus JBDKUJ01. The sequence goes on from JBDKUJ010000379.1 coordinate 2,935, forward strand.
CTCCTGAAACAGGCCCAGGCCGCCGGCATCCCCATCATCGGCTTCGACTCCGGCGTCGACTCCGACATCCCCCTCGCCACCGCGTCCACCGACAACCTCGCCGCAGCGGCGCTCGCTGCGGACAAAATGGCTGCGCTCATCGGTGAAAAAGGCGATATCGCCGTTGTCGTGCACGATCAGACTTCCATCACCGGCATCCAGCGCCGCGACGGATTCGTCAACAGAATCAAATCCAAGTATCCGAACATCAGGATCGTCAGCGTCCAGTACGGCGCCGGCGACCACCTGAAGTCCACCGACATCACCAAGGCCATCATCCAGTCCAACCCCAACCTCAAAGGAATCTTCGGCGCCAACGAAGGCTCCGCCATCGGCGTCCTGAACGGCGTCAAGGAAATGGGAAAGATCGGCAAGATCGTGGTGATCGGATACGACTCCGGCGCCCAGCAGATAGCGGCGATCAAGTCCGGCGAAATGGCCGGCGCGATCACCCAGAACCCGGTCGGCATCGGCTACAAGACTGTCGAAGCCGCCATAAAGGCGATCAAGGGCGAGAAGCTGCCGAAGAACATCGACACCGGCTTCTACTACTACGACAAAACCAACGTCAACGATCCCAAGATCCAGGCGGTCCTGTACCAGTAACCGATTTTTCGTTCGAGTACGTCCGGGCTGTGCAAACGGCCCCGGGCGTACCCGGACGACACTGCGGAGCGGGCGATGATCCTTTGTTGCGGCGAAGCGCTGATCGATATGGTTCCCCCTCGGGGAGCCGACACATCCCCCTACGGGAGTTTCGAGGTCAGGCCCGGCGGATCTGTCTACAACAGCGCCATCGCAGCCGCGAGACTCGGCGCGCCCACGGCGTTTCTGGGCCGCATCGCATCCGACTTTCTCGGTGAAACGCTTTTCCGAAGACTTGTGGACAACGGCGTGGATACGGGGCTCGTGGTCCGAAGTCCCCAACCCGTCACGCTGGCCTTCGTGCATCGCAATGACTCAGGCGAAGCCGATTACGCGTTCTACGCGAATGACGCCGCCGACCGTTCCCTGTCACCCGGGGACATTCCCGAATCCCTGCCTCCGGATACGCATTTTCTGCTTGTAGGGTCGATTTCCCTGGTGCTGGAGCCCGGCGCATCGGCCATAGAACGCATGATGCACCGCGAATCGGGCCGCATTCTCGTGAGTTACGACCCCAATGTGCGCCCCTCCCTCGTCCCGGACCGCACCGCTTTCGTGCGACGGTTCGAAACGCTCTGTGCGCAGGCGGCCATCGTAAAGGCAAGCACCGCCGATCTCGAATGGATTTACGGCCCTGAATCGCCCGAAGATTTTGCATCGAAGCTTCTCGCCTTCGGTCCCGATCTGGTCGTCCTGACGATGGGGACGGAAGGCAGCGCAGCGGCGACTCACGCCGCGGCCGCCGCCGTTCCGGCCTTTCCGGTCAAAGTGGCCGACACGATCGGCGCGGGAGACACCTTCCACGCCGCCATTCTTGCGGCCCTCGAGTCCAGGGCCGCCGTGACGCGCAGCGCCCTGCGTTCTCTGGACTCTGGTGCGCTCGGCGGGATACTTTCATTCGCGTCGGCCGCGGCCGCACTCAATTGCACCCGCAAGGGAGCCGAACCGCCTTCGCTGGACGAACTCGCGAACGCATATCCCATCCTCGGCATAGCCCGAAGGAGTTGACAATGCTGATCGGAATCGATCCCTGCATTTCTCCCGATCTTCTCTCTGTCCTGTTCAGGATGGGGCACGGCGACGAAATCGTGCTGGCCGACGCCTTTTTCACGGGCGATGCCCTGAATGCGCGCGTAGTGCGCGCCGACGGGATCAGGATCCCCCAGCTTCTCGACGGTATCCTCAGGCTCATCAATCTCGACGATTTCGCCGACTCTCCCCTGGTAATGATGCAGCCCGTTCCGGGCGATTCTCTCGATATCGAAGTGGAACGATCCTATCGCGCGGCGATCGACCGGCATTGGCCCGACACGCCGGCGATCGCGAAGATGGAGCGTTTCGCGTTCTATGAAAGGACGAAAAAAGCGTTTGCCGTCGTCATGACGGGCGAAACGGTAAAATACGGCAATATCATCCTGAAAAAGGGAGTCATCCCCGTTGTCCGCTGAAGGCGGCCGACGAGCGGAACCATCGAGGAGAACGCGGTGCCATCTTTCGTGACGGAATTGCTGCCCGTCATCGTACTCGTCGGCCTGGGGGCCATCCTCGGAGCGAGGAGTATCCTCACGGTTCCGACGATAGACGGGCTCAAGCGGCTCGTCTCGGGCGTCACGTTGCCCGTCCTCCTTTTTTCCGCGTTTTCGCGCATGCGGCCCGAGGCGCCGCATCTGATCCTGGCCGTCGCGATTTTCGCCGCCTGCGCCCTGATGGGATTGATCGGCTCCGCGATCGCGCGGCTTTTCCGGCTTCCCTCTCCCGCCACAGCCCTCATGTTCCAGGGCTTCGAAGCCGGGATGCTGGGCTATGCGCTGTTCGCTTCCTTCTACGGCGCCGACAGGACTCCGGCCTTCGCGGCCGCCGACCTGGGGCAGGTGCTCTATGTCTTCACGATATTGATGGCCAGACTGGGCGACGATACGCCTGGCGGCGCGCCAGACGGCGCCTCGGCCGCCTCAAGCGCCTCGCCGCGCAGTGCGGCCGAAAACAGCGCGGCCGGAAACGGCGCAAAAAACCTTGCGGCCAGACTTCTCTCCTCGCCCGTCATCATCGCCATCGGACTCGGCCTCATTGCGGCATTGTTTGCGCCCGAGGCGAAAGGAATGCCCTGGGCGCCCGACGGCTTCCTCGGTTCCACGCTCGCCGCGGTCGGCGGCCTCACTACGCCCCTCGTGTGCCTCGTAGTGGGATTCGGCCTGAAGGACGGACTTGCGGGTGCGGGCAAAGCGGCGACGACCGTCATCGCAAGGATGCTCGTCGCGGGAGCGCTGGGTTCCCTCATTGGATTCGTCCTCGTTCCCGCCCTTGGATTCGACCGGACCCATTCCTTCGCGGTGCTGACGCTTTTCCTGCTGCCTCCACCCTTCATTATTCCGGTATTCCGGAACGAACCCAAAGACGCGGCATATGTGAGCGCGACGCTTTCCCTGCATACCGTGGCATCACTGGCCGCGGCCGCACTGATCGCGGTCGTCGCGCAGAGCGTCGCGGGAGGCGCCGCATGACGCGTCGAAGCGCGACCATCAAGGACGTCGCCCTTCATGCGGGCGTTTCCACGGCCACCGTTTCTCGGGTATTGAACGACGACAATCGCGTCACCGCCGAAACCCGCGACCGTGTGATCGCCTCGGTCGCGCATCTCGGCTACAAGGTCAATTCGGTGGCCCGGAGCCTGAAAACCCGCGCCACCAAAACGATAGGCATTCTCGCTCCCGATCTCGCGGGTGATTTTTTCATGTATATCGCCGAAAGTCTTGACCGCGAACTGTCCGCCCGCGGATACAGCCTCGTCGTCTGCTCGTCCCGGAACTCGGTCGAAGAAGAGTCAGGCAGGCTGCATCACCTCGCCGAACGGCTTGTCGACGGCGTCGTCGTGATACCGGTTTCCAACCGGGGAGCCCATTTTTCCCAGCTTCGCGACCGCAACATTCCCATCGTCTTCCTGGACCGCTTTGTGGACGATTTCCGCGCCGACGCCGTCCTGGTCGACAACGAACAGGGCGCCTATGAAGCCACGAAAGGACTTATCGGAGACGGCCACCGCAGGATCGGCTTCCTCGGCGGAAAGCCGGAAATCTCGACATCGCGCGAACGCTACAGTGGCTTCGAAAAAGCGATGCTGGAAGCGGGCCTCGCCATCGAACCCGACTTCGTGCGGATCGGCCTGCCCACACTTCCCTTCGGCTACCGCAGCATGGAAGAAATGATGAAACTGCCCGGTTCGCCGGATGCATGGTTCATCGTAAACGGCTTCGTACACATGGGCGCCACCAGTTACCTCTTCTCCCGCGGAGGGGAACGGGCGCAGCGGATCGCATTCGCATCCTTCGACGAAATGCCCTATGCGCCACTCATGCGCTTCAGCCGCTACTCGGTCCAGCAGCCCATCGCGGAACTGGGCCGCACTGCCGCCGGACTCATCATTGAAAGGATTTCAGGCTCGGGCGGCCCTGACCCAAGAATCATACGGCTCAAAACGAGGGTCATCCACCACACGCTCGGGCCGCTGACAATGTGATACACGCGCTCCGCAATCAGCGGAGCCGCAAGAACGGAGGTTTTGACATGGCGAACATGGAAGGAATGAAAGTTCAGGCTCCCGCGATCAGGCTGAAGGGCGGTCTGCCCAAAATCGGCATCAGGCCCGCGATCGACGGCAGACGCAGAGGCGTGCGCGAATCCCTCGAAGAACCGACCATGGGCATGGCCAGAGCGGCCGCGAAGCTCATTTCCGAAAATCTGCGGCACCCGTCCGGGCACGCCGTCGAATGCGTGATCGCCGATTCCTGCATAGGCGGCGTCGCGGAAGCGGCCGCGGCGCAGGAAAAATTCTCGCGCGAAAATGTAGCCGTCACCCTCACCGTGACGCCCTGCTGGTGCTACGGCTCCGAAACCATGGACATGGACCCGACCACCATCAAGGCGGTCTGGGGCTTCAACGGCACCGACAGGCCGGGCGCCGTCTATCTCGCCGCGGTCCTCGCTGCGCACAGCCAGAAAGGCCTCCCCGCGTTCGGCATCTACGGGCATGACGTCCAGGACCTCACCGACATCGACCGCATACCCGCCGACGTGTCCGACAAAATCCTGCGCTTCGCGCGTTCCGGCCTCGCCGTCGCCTGGATGCGCGGCAAGTCCTATCTCGCGGTCGGATCCGTGTCGATGGGCATCGCCGGTTCCACCGTCGATCCGGACTTCTTCCAGGA
>JBDKUJ010000380.1:0-5053 GCA_039679665.1 Rectinema sp.
GCCACCCTTTCTTTACCGGCAAGCAGAAGCTCGTGGACACCGCGGGGCGCATCGAGCGCTTCAACCGCAAGTACGGTATCAAAGCGACGGAGCAGAAATAAGCTCCGGAAGTTTCGTCGCGACGCCCACCTTGCGCGCGTCGGCGACCATGAAAAACCGCCCCGTTGTGGGGCGGTTTTTTTATCGCCTGGAGCCAGTTTCAAGACCCTCCCGGTTTCTCCCTTAACTATTGTATGGCATCGGAGCCAATTTCAAAAATCTTCCGGCTTTTGAAAACGCCCCATCGGCACTTTTTATCGACGCGGTTTTTCAGTCCAGAAGCTTGCGCAACAAGGCCGCCGCCCTGCCTCGATGGGAGACGATATTTTTTTCAGCGGGCGACAATTCCGCCACTGTTTTTTCCAGTTCCGGAAGATAGACGACGGGATCGTACCCGAAACCGTTTTCGCCCCTCGGCGACTCGAGCAGGAGCCCCGGGCAGGTCTCCTGCACTGTCACATAGCGTTCATGATCGAATACCAGAGCCAGGCAGCATACGAAAGCACAACGGCGATCGGCTACAGCTTCCATCTCGCGGAGCAGGAGGGCATTCCGTTCGGCGCTGGCCAGAGGGGTGCGGCCATCGGGCGAACCGTAGCGCGCCGAACGTACACCGGGACCGCCCGACATTGCCCGGACGGCAAGGCCGGAATCGTCCGCCAGGGAAGGCAAGCCCGTCAATTCGAACAGTGAGAAGGCTTTTTTCAGAGCATTCTGGGAAAAAGTTTCGCCGTCCTCTTCTACGTCGAAATCGGGGAATCCCACCTGCGCAGGCGTTCGAAGGCTGTGGCCGGGCAACAAACCGGCGAGTTCGCGTAACTTATGCATGTTGGCGGTGGCTACGAGAATATCCATGGACGAAGATTATCCGCAGGCGATGTCGCGGGGCAAGGACTTCGAGGCACGCAGATAGTATATGCCCGAATCCACCGTACCTTTGGGGACGGCCAGCAATTTCGCCACGACCGAGTTGGGCACGACCAGCCTGATGCGCGCCCTTTGCCCGGCAAGCCGTTCATACCTCTGTCTGTCCCTGGCCAGTTTCGCTCCAATTTCGCCTCTGCGCTTGATATCCGGTTCTTCCGCGATCCGTTTTTCGGCTATGCGCATTCTGAGCCAGACCGCGTTTGCGGATGCATTGAGATGTTCAATGCGGGCCCGTTCGGGTTCGAGATGGCACCGGGCGCGTTCCGCCATCGCCACCAGCCAGGGGAAAGGGACACCCGTCCTTCTGGCTACGCGAAACGCCAATCCGTCATCGGCTTCGCCCGCGCATTTCAGAAAGAGGAAAAGAATCCTGCGGGATTCGGTATCCAGCGACGCCAAAAAACATTTGGCCGGGATATCGGCAAGTCCGTTCTTTCCGAAGCGGGTGAACATGGCGTTGGAACTGGTTTCGCACTCACGTTCGTACTCGCTTTCGCTTTCCCATTCGAATTTCGTTTCATGAAGACCCCATTCTTCGCCGCATCCGCTCGCGGACTCCCGATCCTCCCTGCGTTTCCGGTCACGCCTCTCTGTCTTGGCCAGCCAGCGGAGGCAGGTATCGATATAGGGTCCGGTTTCGCCGCTTTTATCCCGGTTTCCTGAATCCCGTTTCGCGACCTCCATAGCCCCGGCCAGTTTTTTCCAGTTTTTCAGCAACGCGTCGGCAGCATCGTCTTCCGAAGCAAACCCGTACCTTCCTGGCGCTTTGAGCAGGCGTTCAGCCACCCTCTCCAGATTTTCCCCGAGGGCAAACTCGGGGGATTCCGCTTTCCGGAATCCGTTGCAGGCAGTTCCCAGACCGGTATCCATCAGGTACCTCCGGCCTTTACACTGCAGAATCCGTGCCTAAATGGCGAAAATTTCCGGGATAGATGCGGGCAAACTGTTTTGATGCCTTTTTCAGGGCTGATATCGCTATAATTTTTTTTGTCGGGGAATAAAAAGAGCGCGGGAGAAAGGCCTGCGGCCAGGGCGGCAACAAGCATCCGGCGTGCCCGCTTTGCGTGGCTCGTGGTGGCGCTTTCTCATACCGAGCGAAAACTGAACAAAATAGCCCGATATAATTGGCGCTATGGCGCTTGCTATGCGCTTGCTATGCGCTTACTATACGCTTGCTATGCCAACGCCATATCGTCTGCCATGCCGGGCGCAGCGCTGAAGCCTTGAAGGACTTTTGGGAATAGATTCCGGAATCGATCGAGGCTTTTTCAAAAGTCTTCCGACTTTTGAAAAAGCTACCAAAACTTGCGGCATTTGCACACGGTTTCGTAGAAACCGGAGCAAATGCGAGCCAATTTCAAAAGTAACCAGCTTTTGAAATTGGCTCTATTCCGGAAGATCTTCGCTAAACGCAGGGCCGAAGGCTTGAATGAGTTTATCCGTCACTTCTTCGATTCCACCGTTGATGGAAAGTCCCGCGGCCAGTCGGTGCCCACCCCCGCCGAATGCGGCGGCAATGGAAGCGACATCGACCCTTTCACGGGAACGGAAGCCGACCGTGCATTGCGATTCGGATTCCTGGCGCACGATCATTGCGGCTTCGCATCCGGACACGCCCATCAGGAGTTGGTAGAGCATGTCGGAATCACGGCTGGCCATGCCATAGCGCCGCTGGTCTTCGAGAGAAATCGACGAAACGAGCAGGCGCCCGTCATAGTGCGGTTCAGTGCGCATCAGGATTTCACCCATGAGTTTCCTGGAGAACAGGGATTTTCCGCCGTTGATCAGGTAGAAAGTTCTTTTGGGTGAAACGCCCGCGTCGACGAGGCGGGCCGCAATGCGCATCGCATCGCCGCCCGATTCGTCCAGATGGCGGAAAAAACCGGTGTCCGTACAGAGCCCGAAGAAAAGAAGCTCGGCCTCTTCACGCGTAGGAGCATGTCCCATGGCTTCCATGAGGAGAAGTATCTGCGTAGTCACCGAAGGGGCGCTCGAGTCGATGTAGTCGACATCGCCGGATGGCGCGGATGAGGCGTGGTGGTCGATGAAGGCGATCGGCACGGGCGGCATGCTCGCAGATACATCGCCGATCCGGCCCATCGTGGAACAATCGAGCACGAGAGCGGCGGTCCGCTCGAAATCGCGTTCAGGCGGAGCTTCGTTCCGGAAGCGGTGTTCGTATTCGAGTATTTCGGTGCGGGTAAAAGGCCCCGAGGATAGGACATGGACCCGCTTGCCCGAGGTTTTCAGGAACGAAGAGAGAGCAAGCTGGGATCCGACGCAATCGCCGTCCGGCTCCTTATGCCCGAGTACATAGAAACAGTCGTGACTCTCGATGAAGGAGAGTATGCCCTGGGGAACCTTTTTCATGTGGCGCGGAATCCTTTCGCCTGGGGTCGGGGACGGCGGCGGCCAACAACCGCGCGCCTCCCCTGCCCTCGGCCTGCAATCAGGAAATCGTGGCGAGCATGATCGCCTTGATGGTGTGCTTGCGGTTTTCGGCTTCGTCGAACACGCGGGACCGGGGACCTTCGACCACGTCGAAGGTGACTTCCTCGCCTTTCACTGCCGGCAGGCAATGCATGAAGATGCACGCAGGGTTGCCGGTGGCTTCCATCAGGGCATCGTTGACCTGATAAGGCGAAAGGAGCTTGACGCGTTCGGCCTTGAGAGCTTCTTCACCCATGGAGACCCAGACATCGGTATAGATGGCGTCGGCGCCTTTGACGCCTTCGGCCGGATCGGAAGTGACATGGAGCCTGGCTCCGGATTCCTTGGCGAAGGTCGCGCAAATGCCCCTGATTTCCTCATCCGGCCAGAGCGATTCGGGCGACACTACGGTAAAATTCATGCCCATTTTGGCGGATATGATCATGAGGGAATTGGCGACATTATTGCGCCCATCGCCGACATAACAGAGTGTCCTGCCCTTGCAGTCGCCGAATTCCTCTTCGATGGTCTGGAGGTCGGCCAGCGCCTGGGTCGGATGGTAGCGATCGGTCAGGCCATTGTACACGGGAACTCCGGAGTACTTGGCCAGGATTTCGACGTAGGACTGTTTGAAACCACGGAATTCTATCGCGTCGAACATGCGCCCGAGGACGCGTGCCGTGTCTTCGATGGATTCCTTGGAACCAAGCTGGATATCCTGGTTGGACAGGAAAACGGGATGCCCGCCTTCTTCACCGAACGCCGTTTCGAACGCGGCGCGGGTGCGGGTGGATCGCTTCTCGAACAGAAGGGCTATGGATTTGCCCTTGAAACGCTGCTTGACGCTGCCTTTTCTGGATTCTTCCTTGACTTTTTTCGACAGTTCAAGGAAATAACGAATCTCGTCGGGGCTGTAATCGATCCAGGTGAGGAGCGATCTGCCTTTGAGCGAAGCGGGGTTCATGCGTAGTTCTCCTTTTTGTCGGATCATGGCGTCTGTGCGTGCGCCGCTTTTCCGTAGGGGCGATCCTACTCCAAAGACTTTAGGCGGTCAAGTTTTGCGGAGTCAGTGTATCGTGCCCCTGTCGTGCCACTGCCGTGACGTTATCGTGCCCCTGCCATGCCGCGCCGGAAATGCTATACTGCCCCGACTATGGAAAAGTATCTGCGCGAGATATACGACATCCTCGTCCCGATCTGGCCCGAAGCCAAACCTCTTCTCGAGTATCGTAGCCCTTTCGAACTGCTCTGCGCCGTCGTCTTGAGCGCCCAATGCACGGATGAACAGGTGAACCGCGTTACGCCCGGACTCTTTGCCCGATATCCGGACGTCGCTGCGATGGCCGAGGCGGATTCCGCGGAGCTGGAAGCCCTGATCCACTCCACGGGCTTCTTCCGGACAAAGGCGCGTCACCTGATCGAATCGGCGCGCATCATCGTCTCCGAGTTCGGCGGCATGGTTCCCGAAACGATGACAGGCCTGCTCCGCTTGCCCGGAGTGGGCAGAAAGACAGCCAACCTTGTCGCTTCGGCGTGTTTCGGGCATCCCGGTATCATAGTCGATACTCATGTCCTCAGAGTCGCGCTGCGCCTTGGTCTCCACGACCGCAGGGAGCCGGCGGAAGTGGAAACAGTCATCGAGACGAATCTGGCGCCC